>CAYXAD010000063.1:0-15585 GCA_964462965.1 uncultured Salinivenus sp. | reverse complement strand
CGTAGGTGTTCGCCATGCGGATGAGCTCGTACTCATCCTCGTGCGTGGCGAGCACAATGGTGGTCCCTGTTTTGCCGGCGCGGGCCGTGCGGCCGGAGCGATGAATGATATATTCGTGGTCCTGGGGCACGTCGTAGATGAAGACGTGGCTCAGGTCAGAAATGTCAATGCCCCGAGCGGCCACATCCGTCGCCACGAGGAGGCGAAGATCGCCCTCTCGGAGGCGGTCGAGGGCCTCTTCCCGCTCGGGCTGAGACAGATCCCCAGACATCTCGTCGATGTCGTAGCCCTTGTTGCCCAGAAACTTGTTCAGATAGCTCACCTCCCGCTTCGTGTTTGCAAAGATAAGCGCGGAGTCGGGCTCTTCGAGTTCCAGGAGCCGCTCTAGCACCCGATCCTTGTCCATCGGGTTGACCAGGTAGTATCGGTATTTGATTTCGTCGACACTGACCTTGTCGCTGCTCAGGGACAGAAATCCGGGGTCATGGAGGAACTCCCGCGCCACATTTCGGACCTTGGGCGGCATCGTGGCACTGTACATGTAGGACACGCGGTCCTCGGGCAGAAAACCGACGATGTCCTTCATGTCGGGGTAGAACCCCATCGAGAGCATCTCGTCGGCTTCGTCCAGAATGAGCATCTGGACCGAGTTGGCGATGAAGTTTCGCTTCTCGAGTTGATCGAGCACGCGGCCCGGGGTTCCAATGACGACCTGCGCCCCCTTCTCGAGCGCCTCGACCTGGGGCCCGTAACTGACCCCTCCGTAGACGAGAACAGCCTCCAGCTGGTTGGTCCGAGGCGTGGCGATCTTCATGCGCTCGAACTCTTCGTGGATCTGGCGGGCAAGCTCTCGCGTCGGCGTTAGAATGAGCACCTGCTGCTCCTTCCGCTCGGGATCGACGAGATCAAAGAGAGGGAGCAGAAAGGCACCGGTCTTTCCCGAGCCGGTCTGGGACTGCACGATAATGTCCCGTCCGTCGAGAACGTACGGAATCGCCTTCTGCTGAACGGGCATTAACTCGCTCCATCCGGCCGCCCGAACAGCCTGCTCGACCTGACCGGACAGATCATCAATAGTGACCTCGTCGAGCGGAGGATCGGGCTCACGGAGCTCGCCGATCTCCTCGCGCCGCTTTTCTTGTTGGGCCTTGGAGGTCAGATCAATGACGTTCGTATAGGCGCTCTGCGAAATGTCGGTAGCCATGTGGCAAACGTCTAGGTTTCAGGTGCCAAGCGTCGGTCTCCCGGGTGCGTGCACGTGCGGGATTCCCCTTGGCAACAGTACACAGTGAACAAGGACGGGATCATCTATCGAAGGCGGTTCTGAAGTTGTACGGAAGACTTCATCCGAACGATCCCCTGCTGAAGTGCAGATCTCATCTAGGTTCGGGGACCTAGGCCAAGGACAGCGAGAGGAATGGGGGGAACCCTCCAGAAGACAATTTTGTGGAGCATGATCCGTGAACCGTGAGGGGTACACGGGCGAACGGAGCCAGTCGCGCAGCGTGGATCACCTCCCATGGCTCCCGCCCGGGGGCCCGCTGCGAACAGAGGCGAGGAGGCGTTACATCGCCATCCCACCGTTTACGTGCAGGACGTGTCCCGTCACGTATGCAGCGGCCGGGGAGGCCAAAAAGAGCACAGCGTCGGCGATCTCGCCGGGCTCTGCGAGACGCTCCAGGGGGACGGCCTCGAGAAGGGCCTCCCGCGTGTCGTCGTCGAGTTCGTCGGTCATGTCGGTCTTGACGTAGCCCGGGGCCACGACGTTCACGGTAATGTTGCGACTCCCGAGTTCTTTGGCCAGGCTTTTCGAGAAGCCAATGATGCCAGCTTTGGACGCTGCGTAGTTGGTCTGTCCTGCGTTGCCGGTGGTTCCGACGACGGAGGAAATGTTGATGATCGAGCCGCTCTGCTGGCGCATCATCGGACGATACGCCGCCTTCGAAAAGTTAAACACGCCTTTCAGGTTTGTATCGAGGACCGCGTCCCAGTCGTCTTCGCGCATGCGGAGCATGAGCCCATCACGGGTGATGCCGGCGTTGTTGACCAGCACATCGATTCCATCCCACGCGTCGAGAACAGCATCGACGTGATCCTGTGCCGCCTCGAGGTCTGCTACGTCTCCCTGAAGGGCAACCGCCTCGGTGCCCTGCTCTTCGAGCTGATCGACGAGGGCCTCCGCGGTGTCGGTAGACGAGCGAAAGGTGAACGCCACATTTGCGCCCGCTTTAGCAAAGGCTTCGACGATGGCACGTCCAATGCCTCGCGTTCCTCCCGTGACCAGTACCGTGCTCCCGCGAAAGTCGAACTGCATGGTAACGCCAAAAGAAATTCGTGAACAATGTCGGAGCGGCCCATCCCCGCACCTGTGATGCGGTCCGGAAGATTGGGAATCCCTCTGTAAATGGCAAGGGAAGGCCCTCTTCGCAGGAAGAGATAACGGTGAAACCGGCTCCCTCTCCGACACGAGACCGCACGGCCTGAGAGGTGAGAGAAGGGTGCGGGGCTTTTTCGGACGCTTCGTCTATAGCACGAGCCGGAGCAGGAAGGGCCATAACATCGTAGGAAATGAACAGGACGGTGCGGCTCCAACGCACGGAAAGAAAACTCGCCCCCCGCTCGTCGTTCGGCCTTTCCATCGAATGGTACGGCCTACTGAGCGGTGTCGGTTGCCGGTTGTTCTCCCTGCCCCTCTTTGCGATTGGCAGCAGTTTTCTCGCCCCATCTCCACGCAAACTGTTGGCTAACGCCTCCTCCCGTTCGTCGAATCTCAAGTTGCATTCCTTGGGCGTCCGCGAGAACGTCTCTTCCGTCGACGATTCGAGGAAAGTAAAAGGTGTTGCGTCGGTACAGGGCAGTCCCCCCGCCCCCAAGGAAGGCCTCCCGAAGTGGGCTGTGCTCCTCTCGCTCGGGTCGATAGGTGCTATCCGCCACCTGGAGCTCCGTGCGGGCATTGGGACCAGTAAGAAGGGCATTCCCCCCTTCAAACCAGTACACGTCGATCTGAATGGTCTCTAAGTATTCCTCTTTGCGCCGTTCGATCATTTCGTACGCTTTCTCCTTTCGCAGGGTAAGCACGCCCATTTCGGGCTGGAGAGACGCAAGCGAAAGTTCTAGGCTCCAGAACGTCGCATAGCTCATCCCGCGACGGCTACGCCCCGCCCCAACACTTTGGAAGCTGGACGACCACTTGCGAATCAGTGCCTCATAGTCATGCTCAAGGTTATACTGGACCTTCCCCTCCTCTTCCTCAATGGTGAGCGCCTCTAGCGAGTCGGGATGAGTGTCCACCTTGCGCTCCGAGGGGAGGAATCGCTGAGCAACCTGTCCTTCGTCGAAGGAATACGTATCCCCCCCTCCACAGCCTCCCACGACAAGGAAGAGGAAAAGAGAGCCGATAATCCAGGGGAGCGAGGCAGACGGCGCGGCAGAAGAGACATTCATAGCGGCCGAGAACAATGGGCGAAGGACCGACGGACGTGAAATTATGACATAGGACGTGGAGATAGCACTCACTCCAATCCATGCACGTTCCAGAACGATCGGCCCCCGGGTCGATCTCCTTCCCCCATTGGCGACGACACAGGGGACCCCAAATCTTCTACGAGGGCGACGGGTTACCCCTGCGCCTCAAGCGCCTGGATTTCCTCCGGCGTTCCAGCTCCCGCCGAGTTCACCTCGTCCCCAAGGGTTCGCCGAACGAGGCCCTGCAACACCTGCCCTGCTCCGACCTCGAAGAAGTGCGTGGCCCCCTCCTCCTCCATACGACGAAGCGTCTGTGCCCAGCGCACGGGCGAAAGAAGTTGCTCCATGAGTCCCTGCCGAATTTCGTCGGGGTCCGTCGTCGGCTCGGCGGTCACATTCAGGTAGACTGGACAGCGCGGAGACTGAATCGAAACGGTCTCGAGTACCTCGGCGAGTCCCTCCCGGGCATACTCCATCAGCGGAGAGTGGAAGGCCCCGCTCACAGGCAATGGCACCGCCCGGCCTTCAATTTTTCCTGCGGCTTCGTCTACCGCATCGATATCTCCAGAAATCACGACCTGACCGGGCGCATTGTAGTTGGCCGTCTGAACGACTCCTTCGCCCGCCGCGGATACCTCTTCACACACGGCTTCCACGTTCGCATCGTCGGCCCCGAGAATGGCCGCCATGGATCCGGGCCGCCGGTCTCCTGCCTCACTCATCAGCTCCCCGCGCCGGCGAACGACCCGCAGGCCGTCCTCAAACGAGAGGGCTCCGGCCGCTGCGAGAGCGCTGTACTCTCCCAGGCTATGCCCGGCCACCATGTCCGGCCGAACTCCCTTCGCGTCGAGCACAGCCATGGCGGCGAGGCTATGCACGTAGAGGGCCGGCTGCGTGATCTGTGTCTGCTTGAGCTCTTCCTCCGGGTCGCCGAGGCTCGAGCCCAACCCAAACATGAGCGCGAGCAGGTCGACGTCGAGGTGTTCGTTGGCCGCCTCGAAGCGATCTCGCGCCTCCTCGTGCTGCTCGTACAGCTGGTACCCCATGCCGACCGACTGCGAGCCTTGCCCAGGAAAGAGAAATGCCGTAGCCATGTCAGTTTCGAAGTCCAAAGTTCGAAGTGCGAGTGTTAAACGAGTGCCGAGTGTGGACGGCGAAGCGCTCCGTTTCCATTCCTCCTTCGAAATTCGCAACTCGACCCGGTCAGTCGTACGCCCAGGTAAGGTAGGACGCGCCCCACGTAAAGCCTCCCCCAAAGGCAGTAAGGACGAGATTGTCGCCCCGCTCGAGGTCCTCCTCCCAGTCATAGAGGCAAAGCGGAATCGTCGCGGCGGTGGTGTTTCCGTAGCGATCGATGTTCAGCATGACCTTCTCCGACGGGAGCCCCATGCGCTTGGCTGTCGCGTCGATAATCCGCTGGTTGGCCTGATGCGGAACGAGATACTTCACATCTTCCGGCTCCAGATCGTTGCGCTCCATGATCTCGACGCAGACGTCGGCCATGTGCGTGACGGCAAACTTGAAGACCTGACGCCCTTCCTGATGGAGGTAGTGCATGTGCGCGTCGACAGTCTCGTGGGTCGGAGGATTCAGGCTCCCACCGCCCTGCATACACAGCAGATCTCCGTGCTCGCCGTCCACGTGGTGCACGGCGTCCTGAAGGCCCATCTCCTCCTCGGCTTCCAGAACCACGGCCCCAGCCCCATCGCCGAACAGGACACAAGTCGTACGGTCCGTGTAGTCGGTAATGGCGCTCATCTTGTCCGCCCCAATGACGAGCACCGTGTCGGCCTGCTCGCTTTCGATGAACTTGGCCCCGGTGGTGAGGGCATAGAGGAATCCACTGCAGGCGGCCGAAAGATCAAACCCCCAGGCGTTCGAGGCCCCAAGGTTGTCCTGAACGAGGCACGCCGTGGCCGGAAAAAACATGTCGGGCGTCACCGTAGCCACGACGATGAAGTCCACCTCGTCCGCCGAGATGCCCCGCTTGTCGAGCGCCTCGCGGGCGGCCTCCGTGGCCATGAACGACGTCGCCTTGCCGTCGTCGTCCAGGATGCGACGCTCTTGAATCCCGGTCCGCGTGCGAATCCACTCGTCGCTCGTCTCGACCATTTGCTCCAAATCGCCATTGGTGAGCCGCTCCTCAGGGAGATAGTGCCCTACGGAGGTGATGGCGGCTCGGCGAGACGAAGAAGAGGAAGAAGAAGACATAGAGGCGGGGCGAAACAAATGCGACGAGGGAAAAGAAGCCGGCGCTATGCAGGCTCCGTACTAAAAGCGGACTCGAGGGCAGGCACCACCTCTTCGGCGGCGAGTTCAGTGGCCGAAGAAATCATTTGCTGAATGGCGTCGGGCGAGGATCGGCCGTGCCCAACGAGCACATTGCCGTTCACCCCGAGCAGCGGGGCCCCGCCGCGCGACTCCGGATCAAAGCCCTTACGGACCTCCCCGAGCACGCCGGCCACAAGCTTTTGCTCGTCCGGGGCGAGCCCCTGCCGTTTCATCTCCTGCTGGGTCATCTCCGTGAGCACCGTCGTCATGCTCTCCCCGAATTTCAAGAGGACATTTCCGACGAACCCATCACAGATAATAATGTCGGAAGCGTACAGCAGAAGATCGCCGCCCTCCACGTTGCCGGCAAAATGCACGTCTTCGGCCTCCTGAAGCAGCTCGTGGGCCTGCTTCACCTGCTCGTTGCCCTTGCCCGGTTCCTCTCCAATGTTGAGCAGTCCCACGGAGGGGGCTTCATTCTTTAGAACCTGCTGGGCGTACACGGTGCCCATGCGGGCAAACTGCAAAAGATGTTCCGGCTTGCAATCGACGTTGCTCCCAATGTCGAGAACGACCGAGGAGCCCTTCAGGGTCGGGAAGAATCCGGCAATGGAGGGCCGTTCGACGCCCGGAATTCGACCGAGAATAAACATGGCCGCCCCCATGATGGCGCCGGTGTTGCCCGCACTCACAAATACGTCGGCCTTCCCTTCCCGGTGAGCAGCAAGCCCCCGGTGGATGGAGGAGTCCGTCTTTTGCTTTACCGCCGTAGCCGGAGCCTCGCCCATGCCAATAACCTCTGGGGCGTCGACGACGTGAAGGGCGCGCCGGGGGACCTCGGAATGCCCATCAAGGACTTCGTTGATGCGGGCCTCGGGCCCTACCAGGAGAACAGTCAGTTCTCCGTCGGATTCCCGGATGGCCTGGATAGCTCCTTTCACCACTGCGTCCGGGGCGTCATCTCCCCCCATAGCGTCAACTGCGATACACGATGCCATACGAGCCGTCGGTTATCTGCCGAAAGGTGTGCGCCAAGGGAAAGAGGCCACCGTCCGGAGCACACATTCTCCTCGCTCCAGAGACGGAACGACCCGTCAAAAAATAGGCGTGCGCAGGGACAATCGCTTTGTGCTCCCCGGACTTTAGAACGAAGACCAGACAAAGAAATGCACGTCCCGGCGCCAGGCCGCACTCACCTGGGGGGACGTGTGGAGGAGAAGGCCAAATGGCCTGGCGGTCTAAGAGCCAGGGAATCGGGGTCACACGATCAACTCGTCGGAAGGCTCGATCACCTGACGCCCCCGGTAATACCCACAATGCTTGCAGGCCCGATGCATGACCTTCGGATTGCCACAGTTGTTGCACTCCATGAGCTGGGGCGGTTCCAGCTCATTGTAGTACGTCGAGCGACGCTTTCGGGTGCGGGACTTTGAATGTCGTCGTTTCGGTACAGCCATGACTCAGTGCCTCAACACAAATTGACTAGGAGGAGCTCCAGCGAGAACGTGCCCGCACAACGGTCGAGGGCTCTCTCGCTGAACCAGTTAAACAAGGGCGGACTCCATAAGATGAAGGACCTCCCCCGATGTTCACCGATCCACCTTCATTTCGCTCAGAATTTACACCCCGAGACCAATTTCGTGATTCTTCGCCCAACGTCGACCGATGAGCGCCGCCCCTTGCTGAAGAGCTCCATTCATTTGTAGCTGCGAGTCACGAGTGTTGAATTAACGAGTTGCGAGGCTTCTTCTGACTCTTGCACGACTTTGGGGGACGCCCTTACACGCCCCCTCTCCAAACTGATGCAGAACACTTCAGCGTTCGGGGGAGCCCTCATTACTCGTCACTCATCAATTCGTGACTCGTTACGCCGCTACAAGGGGCCGCATAGTCCTCTTCGGCTTACACCAGTGTTCAACGGTCGCTCCGGGCCCCTTAATCACCGTCCTTGAGCTTGCGGAGCTCACTCCAGCGGGGATCGATGGATTCCTCCTCGGGCGAGTCGGTTGCCCCAAACTCCCGAGTGATGGATTCCTCCTCCGCCCCCGGGGCAATCTTGCGCTGGGGAATGGCAAGCAACAGCGTATCTCGAACCACGTCGGTAATGTCAATTTCGCGGTCGGCCGGATCGAGGGGACGAACCTCCTCGAACTCCTCTCCTTCTTGCCCCACCATGGACGGGGGACCAAAGAGAAGGCTGTAGTACCCTTCGAGGGGCTGGTCGTAGGGGCGGAGGGTGCGGTCACAGGTGAGCTCAGCCGTCGCCGTGACCTGCAGCTTCACGAGAATGCGGTCCCGATGGCACTGCAACACAGCATCGACGTGAATGTCACCAAACCTGGTCGGATCCAGGCCCACGTCATCCGCTGAAGGGGTCAGCTCAACGTGGTGGATTCCCGACGAAAAGGGCGTAATGTCGACCGTCAACATAGCAACAGACCGTCCGTGAGCAGGCCGATTCGAGACCGCAGGGGCGCGGGGGTTCTGGGTATGGAGGTGTCCCCGAGGGGGTTCCTCCCCCTCTGCGTCCCGGGACAGAGGCAGACACAGAACCTCCCCCCATTGATGATCCTTAGGAAGAGAAAGACCGACCGGTGCTTCGCCTCGGAATCGGGGGCGAATTGCGGTCAGCCCCGCCTAGGCCAATCAAGTTTACCAGGCCGTAATAAGCGCTCCGAGGATCTTCTCTCGTCTTGATGTTGACGGGGGCAATAATTATCGTTGGTATTCCCGCGGTCGCCTCGGACCGCAGACGCGCTCGCTGCAGCGGCGCGCTTGTTTTGCTCGTACTGCTAAGGCGCGTCGTTTTTGTGGATGCCTCTCTCTATTGGGTCCCCCAAGGTCCCCTTATTTCCGATTCTCCTCCGTACAAAGGCGGATTTTGGAGCCTAACCCCCATTTTCACCCTGCTTTATCAGTCATTGGCGTCCGAGGAGGGGGGTCTATGTACTGTGGACACATTGTGGATAAAATGTGGATAACCTGCCTGGGAACCTCCTTCGTGGTCTTCACGAGAGAGGCAATCCCGTAAGGGTTCATACTGAAGAGCATCCGCTCGTCACTTACAGAGCAGTCACTCGCTGCTTCTTCTGCTTACCTTCATTCGGCCGTTGACTGCCCCGAAGCGCAGGGGGACTCTGCTCAAATTTCACCCGCCCCTTTTCTTTCCTGGCATCCATTTCTCTCCAAGAGTCTGGGTGCACACCGGTCAGTGGTCGTTTTCAGCTGAGCGGAAGGAATTTACCTTCTCCACGGTCCTCACGACGCCACTGTAGCTCCCTTACAATCCTTCGCGATGTCCTTTTAATATTTCCTCGGCGAGCCTTCGCGCCGCCCTGGTTGGCCTTCCCCTGTAGTGGCTATGGATCAGTCTGCCGACGCCGTTTGGAACGAGTGCCTGGATCTCATCCGGGAAAATGTGAACCGGCAGAGCTTCAAGACCTGGTTTGAACCTCTGGAGGCCCATTCCCTCGAGAAGGAGGATGACCTTCGCAAGTTGACGATTCGACTCCCGAGCCGGTTTTACTACGAGTGGCTCGAGGAGCACTATTTTTCCCTTCTCCGGAAAACCATTACGGATGTCCTCGGCCCAAACGGGCGGTTGTTCTACGACGTCATTATCGAAAAGGAGGACCCGGACGACCCGGATCAGGGCGTTTCGATGCAACTCCCGGCGCGCCGCTATGAAGAGCCGAGGAATGGGCGTCGGAGCGCCGAGACGAGTCCTGCTTCCCCGGCGGAAAACCGGGACGGCGGTGCGGAGGGAAACCCCGAGTCCCCACCACCCCCGTCGGGCCCCCGGCACGAGTCGGCGTCGACGCTTCCGGAACCCGACCCCCCCTCTGGTGATCAGGGGGACGAGCCGCCGGTGCGCAATCCCTTTGCCATCCCGGGGATCCAGGAGAATGAGATTGACAGTCAGCTCTACGCCAGCTACACCTTCGAGCGCTTTATCGAGGGGGAGTGCAATCGACTGGCTCGCAATGCCGCCTCGGCCATCGCTCAGGATCCCGGAGGCACCAACTTTAACCCCTATCTGGTCTATGGGGGGGTGGGCCTCGGCAAGACGCACCTGATTCAGGCGATTGGGAATTACGTGCAGGCACGCACGTCCAAGACGATCCTCTACGTCTCCAGTGAGCGGTTTACCACAGAGTTCGTGCAGTCGATCCAGCGGAACCGCATCAGCGAATTCTCGCGGTTCTACCGGCAGGTCGACCTGCTCATCCTCGACGATGTCCAGTTCTTTAGCGGGAAAGAGAAGACCCAGGAGGAGTTCTTCCACATCTTCAATTCACTTCACCAGGCAGGAAAGCAGATCGTATTGTCGGCCGACCGGCCGCCGCGGGAGATTGACGGCATCGAGGAACGTTTGCTTTCCCGCTTCCAGTGGGGCCTATCGGCCGACGTTCAACCGCCCGGCCTCGAGACGCGCATCGCCATCCTCGAACGGAAGGCGGAAGACGACGGAATCGACCTCGACGACGAGGTGATCGAGTTCATTGCCCGCAATATCGAGAGCAACATCCGCGAACTGGAAGGAGCCCTCATCCGCCTCCTCGCTCACGCAACCCTCCACCAGCGTAAGCTGAGTCTCGATCTCGCCAAGGAGGTGCTCCGCGACTTCCTCGAAGAAAAGCAATCCAACCTTACGATCGAGGACATCCAGCGGATCGTGTGCGAGTACATGAACATCTCCGAGGAGCGCGTACGGGCCAAAACGCGAAAGCGAGAGGTGGTTCGTGCCCGCCAGGTAGCCATGTACTTCTGCAAGCATCTCACACAGCACTCTCTCAAGACCATCGGCTTGCACTTCGGCGGTCGAGACCACTCCACCGTCATCCACGCAAACAACACCGTGGAGGACCGCATGGACACCGACGACCACTTCAAAAATACAGTGGAGGAGATCGAACGGAAGATCGAACTCGAGGCCCGATAGCCGGAAATTGTCTGAATCCTTCGCGGTGTCCCTTCGTACCGACATCGAACGCGGATCCACTCGCGGACCTGCACCGTACGAACGTCCTACGTTTCCATCACCCTCTTTGAAACGCGCCTACTCCCATGAAATTTACCGCCTCTAGTGCCGATCTCCTCGAGGCGCTCAATACCGTGAAGGGTGCCGTCCCGACGAAGAGCACGATGCCAATTCTGGAGTGCATCCTCTTCGAGCGAGACGGCGACACGCTGCGCCTGAGTGCGACCGACCTCGAGATCTCTATCGTGCAGAGCGTGCCGGTCCAGTTCGAAACCAATGGGACCCCCGACAACACCCCCATTGCGGTGCCGGCGCAGCGGCTCCACGACACCCTCCGCGCCCTGCCGGATCTGCCGATCGAGTTTTCGACCGACAGTGACTTCGAGATCCGAATGGAAACGGATCAGGGGCACTACAAGATGGTCGGCCATGACGGCGAAGATTATCCGGAGCTCCCTGAGCTCGACGAGCAGCACGAAATTAACGTCGAGGGAGGCCTGCTGAAGCGCTCGATCGACCAGACGGCGTTTGCCGTGAGCCAGGACGCCCTGCGCCCGGCCATGATGGGGGTCTACTTCCAGCTCGGTGAAGACCAGACGCGCGTGGTCGCTACCGACGGGCATCGGCTCGTGAAGCTCGACCTTCCCGAGCTCCAGGCCGATGCCTCTATCGACTTCATCGTTCCGGAGAAAGCCACAAAGCTCGCGGGACGAATCGTCGAAGACGACGAAATTTGCACCATCCGAGTGGACGAGGGACACGTTAGTTTCGAGTTTGGCAACTCCCGCCTTCTCGCTCGCCTGATCGACGAGACCTACCCGAACTACGAGGCGGTCATCCCTTCCGAAAACGACCGACACCTCGTGGTGAACCGCGAAGACATGCTCAATGCTGTGAAGCGGGTAGGGCTGTACTCGTCGAGCATGACGAACCAAATCCGCCTCGACATTACGGCCGACTCGGTCACGATCTCCGCTGAAGACGTCGAGCGCTCCAGCGAAGCCGAAGAGGTCATTCACTGTGACTACGACAGTGAAGAGATGGAAATCGGATTCAACTCGGAGTACCTTACCGAGGTGCTCAGCAATGTCGAATGCGACGAAGTGGTCTTCGAACTGAGCTCTCCGAACCGCGCGGGCATTGTTCTTCCTCAAGACGACGCCGAGGAGTCGCCAGAAGAGGAGATCCTCATGCTCATTATGCCGGTGATGCTAAACACCTACGCCTAACCGGCGCCTTGTGGGCCCCGACCCGGCGGAGAGGCAGCTCCTCCTGAGGGATCGGACGCACCAGGGAGCTGTGCCCGGGCCTTTGCCCCCCCGGCGGCACGCCTTCTAGGGGTTCTGCATGGGGTACTCCTCCTGGAGGGTCCTCAAAATCTCATAGGCCTCAGTGGCCTTCCGACCTTCTTGCTTGACGACCGTCTTGAAGTGAGAACGGGCCTCCTCGACATCTTCCTGGGCAAGGGCGATCTTGCCTAAATAAAAACGTGCCTCCAGAGCAAGAAAGGAGCCCGATTCGACCTCGTCCAGTACTTGATGAAAGAGTTGCTCGGCCCGTTCGAGTTCCTCGGCGTCATACTGAGGAAACAGTCCGAGCGTTGAGGTCCGGGCCGAACGGACGGATGAAAGGGCTTCCAAATACAACTCATCAGCCCGAGACGCCTCTCCCGGAGTCAAGCTCCGAGTATTGGTGTCGTAATAGTTGTCGACCACCTGGTCACTGACTTCGACGGCCGAGAGGCGTTCGAGCGTCGATTGATTCGCAACGCTCGCCGCATAGAGACCGCCGTACACGCCTACCAGTAGAAGCAGGGTGACGGCGGCCCGCCGCACCATCAGAGGGAGCCCAACGAACACCTGGAGCACGGAGCGAAAGAGAGAGCGACTCTTCCGATGTCTCGAAGCCTCAGAGGACGAAGGAGCGGATTGTGCGTCCCTGCCCCCTTCAATCTTGTGTCCCGTCACGCGCTCGAAGTGGGCGGCCGGCTCGATCTCGGATTCGACCTTTCGGAGGCGTTGACGGATAGTATTCACTTTTTGGCGAAGGGCCTCGTCCTGATCGATTCGATCTTCGAGCTGCGAGAAGGCCTGTTGGAAGAGGGAAGACATTTCCTCCGTCGCCAGATGCCGAGCCACAACGTACGTGGCAAGAAGGGCATCGGACGGGTGACCCGTGGTTATCTCCTGAGAGGTTCCCTCTAGGGCTCGAACGTCCTGAAGAAGGGGAGCCCATTCGGGATGCTTCTCGACATAAGCTTCGATGTCACGCTGTTCCTCAGGGGGGAGATGGGGATATGAAAGGATCTGCTCTTCGACGTCGTCCATGAGCAGCGGAGAAAGGATAACTATTTATGGAAATGAAGATCCAGGCAGATCACTGTCTATCATCCAGCCAGAAACCATTCGATTCCGAAAAGAACAGTCTTAACCAACCTGTCATCGCTGAGAAGGAATAGAAACCGGACGGAAAACAAAGAGAACCAGCTACGCCCCGACGACTCTTCGTAGATGGAATGATATCAGTCGTAAAGAACAGGGGATTCGGATAGACACATAGAAACTGCCAGTATAACTACCCAAACAAAAATTTTACATTCTTCCTAATTATAGATCCGTGCGGTTCACGTATTCACGAAGTGTATCGTCGTTACGAAGGTGCTTGGTGGCCTTATGCTTGTAGGTGCGGACCGTCGCCACGGGCTTGCCAACCGCCTCGCTAATCTCCTCAAACTCCTTGTGCTCGAGAAAATAAAGCTGAGCGGGCTCCTGTAGGTAGTTCGGAAGTCGATTAATCGCCTGGGCAAAGGCCTGACGGACAAAACCCACTTCCGCAACAGGAGGGGCTTCGTCGACGGCCAGTTCGGGCCCCTCCTCGTCGTTGATCGACTCCGAAAACCGATCCCGGCGCGTGTAATTGAGAAACGTGTTCTTGCAAATTACACTGACCCAGCTGGCGTAGCAGTCGGGATCGCGAACGTTCTCCCGGTTGCCCTGCACCTTCTGATAGGCCTCGGTAATCAACTCGTCGGCGTCGGAGGCGTTGTGAAACTTGTCCTGCGCCGCCTTGGTGAGGAAGTAACGACAGATGTAGCAGTAGGTCCACAAGTCGACGAGCCGACCCGATTGCACGTCGTCCCGCTCCCTCCAGTCGCGAAAGGCGTCATTCGCCGCCTCGGTATCGTCCACCGAAAAGGGCAGACGATCGAGGACGGACCGAAGTTTTGTGGACGGAGTCGTCATATCTCGAACGGCCAACACGAAGAAGGGCCGGAGCGAAGGGCGAAAGGAGCATAATACTGACTAGAAACGCTATATTATAAGGCCCTAAGAGATAGGCGTCAACGTGGGTCACATAAAGGGGCATTCGAAGCACAAATCGAATGGGGGCCGAACAATACTCCGAGCTGAAGGGCTCGAAAAAGGTGGATCTTCGAGATAGGAGGACAGATGACCGGGCGGAACGCCAGATCTACTTCCTCCTTCTCCCCATCCTCCAGGCTCCCTTTCCACGCCCCTCCGTCAAGATTGGGGGAATCTCTTTGAGCGTGAAAACCTGGGTTTCCCTCACCCGTGCTAGAATGCCTGGCAGGGATTCCTGTACGACGGGGGAGAGGAGTGGCTCTTCTCCGTACTCCTCTATGCTCCGTGACGACGACGGGCTGGCTTCGAAGGGGGACGGCTTTCGAATTCGTTCCCCCGGAAGACCCTCCTTTAGCGTTCCCTCCGGACCGGAGGGCTTCCGGCCAGATTGCCCCCAAGCTTTCCTCCGGATTTGATCTCAGCGACGGACTTACCGATGGACACACAGAGCTTCAAAACCTACAGCGCAAAACCCAGCGACGTCGACCGCGACTGGTACGTCGTAGACGCGACCGACCGTGTGGTGGGCCGCCTGGCCTCCCGCATCGCCCGCGTCCTCCGCGGCAAACACAAACCCATCTACACGCCGCACATCGATACGGGCGATCACGTCATCGTGGTCAATGCCGACAAGGCCCGCTTCACGGGCAAAAAGGAGCAGCAAAAGTCGTATCACCGCTACAGCGGCTACCCCGGCGGCGACCAGTCGAAGACCCCGGAGCAGATGCGAGAGGACCAGCCGGAGTTTATCATCGAGCAGGCCGTGAAAGGCATGCTCCCGACCGGCTCACTGGGGCGAGACATGTACAAGAAGCTCAAGGTGTATGCCGGCCCCGACCATCCGCACGAGGCCCAGCAGCCGGAGCCCCTGGAAACGACGTAGGTCGTTCGCGAGGCAGGGGTCCCCTCCACTCCCTCCTGCTCTCTTTCCCTCTTTCCGACATTATTTCTTCGAAACCTGACTTTCCGCCATGCCAACGATGACCCAGTTTCAAGCCATCGGGCGCCGCAAGACGGCGACGGCCCGCGTGTATCTGCGCCCGGGAGACGGCTCCAGCTTTGTCGTCAACGGGCGCGACGCGGAGGACTATTTTCCCGTTGCCTGGCGCCGCCGGTCTCTCGACCAGCCCTTCGACGTGACCGACACCGTCGGTCAGTTCAACGTGAAGGTGAACGCCTCCGGCGGCGGCCTTACCGGACAGGCTGAAGCCATCCGGCTTGGGATTGCCCGCGCGCTCGTCCAGTACGACGAAGAGCTGCGCGGCCCCCTGCGCGACGCCGGCTACCTAACCCGCGACGACCGCATGGTCGAGCGCAAGAAGTACGGCCAGCCCGGCGCCCGCAAGAAGAGCCAGTACAGCAAACGCTAACCGAATTTGGATTGCGGAATGTGGAGTGTGGAGTGAAGGGAAAGCGGATCCTCCATTCCACATTCCGAATTCTACATTCCGCATTCCGAACTCCCCATTCCACACTCAAAAAACCATACGGCCCGATGCGACAGTG
>CAYXAD010000062.1:0-15648 GCA_964462965.1 uncultured Salinivenus sp. | reverse complement strand
GTTCGGACGTAGAGGTCCTTCATCCCTTCGCGCACGTTGCCGCCCGGCAAGGTCGAGCTGGCCCCTCCAATCGCTTGCTGTACCTGTGCGGCCGACAGATTGTAAGACTTGAGCTTCTCGCGATTGATGTGCACGCGGATGTCGCGGTAGACCCCTCCGCGGAGTTCTATGGAGCCGACGCCGGGGATCTGCTCGAACCGCTTGGCGATGTCCCGCTCTAACAGGCGAGTCAGCGACTCCATGTTTCGGCTCGAGGCCGCAGCGATGTTGACGATCTCCTGACTGTTCGGATCGAACTTCCAAATGCCCGGAGGCTCCGCCTCCACGGGAAGGTCGTCGCGAAGGCGATCCAGCTCCTCCCGGACGTCGTTGGCGGCCTCACTCAGGTCCGTCCCCTGGGCGAACTCCAGGTTCACGCGGCTCGACCCTTCTGAGGATTGAGAGGTGATGCGCTCGACGTTCGAGACGCTCGATACGGCGTTCGCGACCGGATCGGTAATGATGGTCTCCATTTCCTCCGGGCCCACATTGGCATAGTTGGTGTAGACCGTGAGCCGGGGATACTCGATGCGAGGGAGGAGATCCACCGGAAGATAGGTGAAGCTCACCACACCGATGACGATGATGGCGAGAAACGTCATCGCCGTGGCGACAGGCCGTCGGATGGAGGTTTTCGTTAGCGCCATGGGAGCGAGACGTCAGGTGTGAGAGTCGGTGCGAAAGGCAGGGCGTCTTACGATTCGGAGGACGTGTCCTGGTCAGAATCAGAGGAGGCCTCTTCGGAGTCACTGGGGGACTCGGACGCGAAGCGTTCTTCGGCCATCTCCTGCTGGCGTTCGAGAATCCGGTAGAGGAGGTCCTGGTCCTGAAGCTGCTGTAGCGAGACGATGCGGGACCAGGGGAGAGGGCGCACTCGCGCATCGACCCGATCTGCGGCTTCGTTGCTCAGCAGATTTTGTCCGTTGGTAATTACCCACTCTCCGGGCTCGAGGCCCCGTACGCCCGCCCTCATGCGTCCTTCGGCTAAAATTTCGACTTCCCGAAAGGCAGTGGGCGTCGCCTGCGTCATCTCGGGCGGGTTTTCCTCGTCGTACGACTCCGGTTCGTCGACCGGGATCTCTGTCCCGAGCGTCGGGGCGACGAACACCCCTCGCTCGCCCGTATCTGGATTTTGATAGAGAGCACTGAGGGGGACGAGAGTTGCCTGCTGGCTCTCTCCGTAGAGGATGTCCACTTCGACGAACATTCCGGGCTTTAGGAGCCCATGATCGTTGGAAATGTCGATTTCTGCCTCGGCGCTGTACGTTTCGTCACTCAGGAAGGGGGACATACGAGCGATTGGGGCAGACAGGGTTGTGTCGGCCGACGGTAGATGGATGCGGGCCGTTTGCCCCGTTTGAATTTGGCCGAACATGCGGTCGGTGACCTCGAACTGAACGCGAACCGTATCGAGGTCTCCGATCGTGTAGAGGCGAGAATTGGCGCCCACCCGTTGACCGACCTCTACGTCTCGTTGTCCGACGTAACCGCTAATGGGAGCGCGGACGACCGTGCGTCGCAGGTCGGCTCGGCGCTCGTCGAGTGTGGCTTGAGCCTGCTGGACCTGAGCCTGGGCCTGTTCATATTGGGCCTCAGCCTGCTCGACCTGAGCGCGGAGGGATTCGAGCTGTTGCTGGCTCTCGAATTCCTGTTCGGCCAGGCGTTCTGTTCGCTCGAGCTGAGAACGAAGCTCTTTTAGGTTTGCTTGAGCGCTCTTGGCTTCGGCCTGTGCGATGCGCAACGAGGCTTCGGCCTGGCGGACCCGTTCGCGGTACTGGTCGGAACGAAGGCGGACGAGCGCCTCCCCCTTCTCCACGTAGTCCCCTGTTTGGGCCTCTACGGCCTCCACGGGGGCATCGATTTCCGGAAAGATTGCGACCTGATTGCGAGCCCGGACTGTGCCGCTCATTCGTTCTTCAAGCGGAAGCGATCCGTACCGCGCCTGGACAGCTTCGACAGAAGGAGGCCCCGAGGAGCCTCCGGCACCGGGAGGGGGAACGTTGTTCTCCTCCTCGGCAGAAGAACCGCACCCAAGTACCAGGAGCCAACAGCCAAGAAAGAGGGAAAGACGCATCACGTGCTTCATGAGCGAAATCGGCGGCACAGTGGAAATAGACAAAAATACAAACGACCCCCCGACGGAAATGTGTCTGTGATTGCGGGCGCCGCGGCAAAGTTGCCCCCAAGTTCACAGCGAGAAAATCGATCTTCCTGGTTTGTTTGAATACGTTTTCCAGGCGAGGTTTCAGTGGAGAAGACGAGTGACACCGGGATGAAAATGGATGACATCTCGGTGTGGTGAAGCGGCGCTCCCTCTCGGCGGAGGCTTCCTACTAACGAGCAATTTGTTTTTTATGGCGCCGGCCGGGATGAAGCGCGGATTGAAGTTGGAAGCCGACTCGCCGACCAAACGCATTCCGAACGGACCTTTCGTTTATCTGTTGGTCGCCCTCCCCGGAGGCAGTTGGGACACCGATTAGGACTGGGGAAGACTGGCGAATCGACCCATGGACGACACCTATTGCACAATCAACACGAAGGCCCAAGCGACGATCAAAGTTGAAGGCTCCCGCTTTATCGCGGAGGCGATGCCGGTAGAGAGCCGCGAGGAAGCCGAGAACAAAATCGAGGAGATACGAGCGCGTGAGCGGGAGGCCAGCCATCATTGCATGGCGTATCGGTTGGGGAGGACGGACGACCTCTTTCGATACGACGATGACGGTGAGCCGAGCGGGACGGCAGGAGCACCGATTCTGCGTCAAATAGACGCCCGACAGGTAACGAACACTCTTGTCGTGGTAACCCGCTATTTCGGAGGGACCGAGCTCGGGACGGGGGGATTGATGCGGGCCTACGCAGACGCGGCCGCCGCAGCGCTCGATCAGGCGGCCATTGTCGAGCGGGTGGTGCGGGTTCCCGTGCGGCTGCGATTTTCGTACGACGACACCTCTCCGGCCATGCAGGTCCTCCATCAGTTCGACACGGAGGTGAGGGCCAGAGACTATACGGAGGTGACGGAACTGACGGTGGGGGTCCGAACGTCGGAGACAGAGGCCTTTCTGAAGGCCTTTACCGATGCCCTTTCAGATCGAGGGCGCATTCTGAGGGTCGGAGAGGAAGCGTCGGAATAGAGAGCCGAGCGAGGGCAGGCGTTATTTGTATGCCTCCATCGCAGTAACCGCGAGCTCATCGGCCATGTTGTTGAGTTCATTGTCGGCGTGACCCTCGACCCACACCCATTCCACGTCGTGCCGATCAGCTTCTTCGAGGAGGGCCTGCCAGAGCTTCTTGTTCTTGACGGCTTTGTTAGAGGACGTTTTCCAGTCGTTGTCCAGCCAGCTGTCGAGCCATCCCTTGTTGAAGGCGTTCGAGAGGTAGGCACTGTCGGTGTGCAGGGTGACCGTGGAGGGCTCCTTGAGCGCCCGTAGCGCCTCGAGCGCAGCGCGCAGCTCCATCCGGTTGTTGGTGGTGTGCGGCTCCCCCCCCGTAATTTGTTCGGCCTCTTCGCCGTCAATGATGATCGCGGCCCAACCGCCGGGGCCGGGATTGCCGCTACAGGCGCCGTCCGTGTAGATGGTAATGTCCGACATGAAAAAAGGGGATTCTGCAGAGGAGAAAGACAGCGCAACGTACGATGAACAAACAGACAGTTCCACCCCGTTGGTGAAAAACACCCGTGAAAACCTTCGCCTCGGGAGAGCCGTACACAACACACGACGCTGTTCTCCCGGAGAGCCGGGTATTCTTTCGATTCGGCGACTGCAAGCGCATGAAATTTCTCGACGAGGTCGATCTTAAGGTCCGGAGTGGCGACGGGGGCAAGGGCATTGTCGCCTGGCGAAAGGAGAAGTACGTTCCCAAAGGGGGCCCGTCGGGGGGGGATGGCGGCGACGGGGGATCGGTCTACGTCGAAGCCGACGAGAACCTGTACACCCTGATGGATCTCAGTCACAACAAGCACGTCTTTGCGGAGGATGGGGAAGACGGGGGACGGCACGAAAAGAAGGGGGCGTCGGGGGAAGACGTCGTCATTCGCGTGCCGCCGGGAACGGTCGTAAAGGACAAGCACACGGGAGAGCTCGTCGGAGAGGTGACGGATTCGGGGCAGCGAATCCTCGTGGCGGAAGGAGGTCGGGGGGGACATGGAAATGCCTTCTTCAAGTCGAGCACGAACCAGGCGCCGCGGCACGCCCAGCCGGGGGAAAAAGGGGAGGAGCGCGAGCTGACGTTTGAGCTGAAACTGATGGCGGACGTCGGGCTGGTGGGCTTTCCCAATGCGGGGAAGAGTACGCTGGTCTCGTCGATCTCTGCGGCGGAGCCCGAGGTGGCCGACTATCCCTTTACGACGCTGACGCCCCAGCTCGGGATGATCTACGTCAGCGAGTTTGAAACCTTCGTCATGGCGGACATTCCGGGCATCATCGAAGGCGCCCACGAGGGTCGCGGCCTCGGCCTTCAATTTTTACGACACATCGAGCGCACGTCGGTCCTGCTGTTCGTCATTCCCATCACCTCCCAGGATCTTGGGGATGAATACCAACAGCTTCTGCACGAGCTCGAATCCTACGAGGCCAATCTGCTGGACAAGCCCCGCGTGATTGCTCTCTCCAAGGTAGATATCCTGGCGCCGGACGAGCGTGCCCTCCTGCCCGAGGAGGTAGAAGATGAGTTTCCTGCCGACGTGCCGGTCCTTCCGATCAGTGCCGTGGCCGACATTGGGTTGGATCAGCTCAAATATACTCTCTTCGAGACAGTCAAGGCCGAACGGTCGGAGGCGTCGGAGGCGATCGAGACATGAGACTTCCTCTCGAGCATGACCATCCACCGGATCTCGATGACCCTGAGGAACGACGAGCGCTCGTGGCGCTCTCTCTCGTCTCGGGCGTAGGCCCCCACCGTCTCCGGGCGCTCCTGGCTCATTTCGACGCGCCGAGCTCCGTGTTTCGCGCCTCTCGTTCGGCCCTTCAACAGGTCGAGGACGTCGGTACACAGACGGCCGAGGCCATTTTGACCTTCGACGCTCATGACGCTGTCGACCGAGAGATGGAGCGGGCCGAGCAGTACGAGGCCACGCTCGTTCCGCCCTGGGATGATCGGTTTCCCGATCGTCTCCGTAAGATCTACGATCCGCCGGCCTTCCTGTGGATGCGGGGAACCCTGCGCCCCGACGAAGGGCCGATGATCACGATCGTGGGAACCCGTCGGTGTACGGATTACGGTCGGGCTCAGGCCCATCATTTTGCGAGTACGTTGGCCCGCCGTGGATTCACCATTGTGAGCGGGCTGGCGTACGGCATCGATGCCGCCGCCCATAAGGGCGCCCTCGACGCAGGCGGTCGGACGGTCGCGGTACTCGGGTCCGGCGTGGGGCGCATCTATCCGCAGAAACACACGGGGCTCGCCCGTCGGATTGCCCAGGATGGGGCCGTCTTGTCGGAGTATGCCCTCGAAGCGGATCCGGACGCGTCTAATTTTCCCGAACGCAATCGGATCCTGAGTGGCGTTGCCCTCGGGACCCTCGTCGTCGAGTCTTTTTCTGAAGGCGGGGCCCTGATCACCGCCCGGCTGGCCCTGGAGCAAAATCGGGAGGTCTTTGCCGTGCCCGGGGCGATTACCAAGGATTCGAGCCGAGGAACGAACCGTCTCATTCAGCGGGGACACGCCAAGCTGGTTCTCGATGTAGAGGATCTCCTCGAAGAACTTCCGCAGGTGGTGCCCGAAACCGAAGAGAAGGAGGTAGATCCCGAGACCGGACCGGCTTCGTCGCCAGAGGAAGAGCTCTCCGAGGCACAGAAACGTCTCTACGACGTTCTTACCGATACGCCTGAACACATCGATGCCATCTGTGAAGAGACGGGATTCGATCCCTCGACGGCCCTCGTTCACCTCTTGGAGCTCGAGTTTAAGGGGCTCGTTCGTCAAATGGCGGGGAAGCAGTTTTATCGCACCTAGCCGACAACGCCGCTAGACACTTTTCCTGAAAGAAATGGTGGCGACCGCATGACCGCAGTGCTTCTCGCGTTGGCCTTGTTTTTCATTTTCGGGACAGGGCTTTCCCTCCTGACCCTCGATCACTGGATTGTTCGCTTCTTTGACTTTCCTCGGGTGCAGCTTGCGGCCGGGGGCGTCCTCACGCTCGGGGTCTATCTCCTGTATGGAATTGAGCACCCCTTCGAGTACGCAGTCCTAGGCTTGCTCGGGCTCAGTATCGGATATCAGGCCTACTGCATTTTTCCCTATACCCCACTGGCCTCGGTGGATGTCCTCGCCGCCAATCGAGGGGACGATTCGGAGCGCCTGTCGGTGCTCGTGTCGAACGTGGAGCTGCCGAATCGCGATGCAGACGCTCTCCTCGAGGTGGTCGAAGAAAACCAGCCCGATTTGGTCTTAACGCTGGAGCCGGATACGTGGTGGATGGATCGGCTCCAACCCCTTGACGACGAGTATCCTCATTCCGTAAAGTATCCGCAGGACAACTCGTACGGGATGAGCCTCCATTCGCGGCGGCCTCTCATTGACCCGGAGGTTTGCTTTATCGTCGATGAAAAGATTCCGTCCATCCACACGAAGGTCGAGCTCCCCTCGGGGCGTCCCGTGCAGGTCCATTGCATGCATCCCCGTCCTCCTCACCCCGTCCGGGAGGACGGGACCACAGAACGAGACGCCGAACTCTTGATTCTCGGGCGGAAGATCAAGGATCGAGACGGACCGACCATTGTGGTGGGGGACCTCAACGACGTGTCTTGGTCCTACACGACTCAGCTCTTTCAGCGAATCAGCGGCCTTCTCGATCCTCGAGTGGGCCGAGGCACATACAACACCTTCCACGCCCGCTATCCACTCCTTCGGTATCCGCTCGATCACGCCTTTCATTCCGATCATTTTAAGCTCGTCCGTCTAGAGTGTCTTTCGTACATTGGATCCGACCACTTTCCCGTCCTGCTCGAGGTCGAGTACGACTCCAGTGCGGAACGTGAACAAGAGGAACCGGAGCCGGAGGTCGAGGATCGACAGCAGGCGGAACGAGAGATTGAGAAGCTAAAGGAAGAAGAGCGGGTCGGCGAGTAAAGGGACCTTTTCCCGGATGTTGCCGATGAGGACGGATGCGTTCCGGCCCGCTCAAATCACTCGTCTGCCTCAATCACGAGTGGACGAGTAATGAGTGGATGAGGGCTCCTTCGCGCATGATGGTGACAGTCTACGCGACGTTGGAACCGGTCTAGTGAGTTGCATTTTTCCTGGTTCGACCGATGCGGGAAAAGTCGTAGAGGCCCGCTGAGCACTTCTGCTGTGGGGAGACATTCCGAGTGGACGCCATCCCCGACGGTGAGATTTCCACATCCCCTGAACGTGGGGTCGACTGCTTCTTCTTAAAATTCGTTTTCCATTTCCTTGTCTATGGACATTGAGGAACTCCGCACCCATTTTCCGCACACTGCGCACCAGACGTACGTCAACCATGCGGCCGTGAGCCCAGTGAGTCGTCCGGTACGGCGGGCAATCGACGCACACCTCGACCAGCGCCACGGGGCGACGCCGACGGCCCCCATCGGAAATTTCGACGCGCTCCAGTCGACCATGGCCGAAGCGAAGGAGCGGGCCGCTCGCGTCCTGGGGACCGCGGCTGAACGAGTGGAGTTTGTCCCGAATACGTCTTCCGCCCTGAATATTTTAGCGCAGGGGCTGGAGTGGACGGAGGGGGACCGCATCGCCATTCCCGACGGCACCTTTCCGGCCAACGTGTATCCGTTTCTGAATCTGGAACGTCGAGGCGTGTCGGTCGATTTTGTCCCGACTGAAGAAGGGGCGTACACCCTGGATGCGATCGAGGAGACGCTCCGCCCCGAGACCCGGATGCTGTCCCTTTCCTGGGTGCATTTTCTGTCGGGGTTTCGCGCCGACCTGGCGGCGGTGGGGCGCCTGTGCGACGCCCACGACCTGATTTTTTGTGTCGATGCCATCCAGGGGCTCGGGGCGCTTCAACTCGATGTCGAAGCGGCCGGGATCGACTTTTTGGCGAGCGGGGGGCACAAATGGCTCATGGCTTCGCAGGGCATTGGGGTGCTCTACTGCACGGAGGAACTGCAGGACCCCCTCCACCCGCCCACCGGCTGGCTCCACGGGCCCGTCGACTGGGAGCACCTCGACCGGTATGAGCTGACCTTCCACACAGATGCGCGTCGCTTCCGGACGGGGACGCTCAACGCGACGGGCGTGACGGCTTTGGACGCGGCCCTCGAGCTCTACCTGGACGCCGGGCCTTCATGGTGTGAGGATCGGGTGCTGGACCTTTCCACGACGCTGGCCGACGAACTTGCGGCGCGCGGCTTTTCGCGCTACGGCACCGACGATCCGACCCACGCCAGCGGCATTGTGACGATTGCTCCCGACGACCCCGACGGCGGTCGAGCCCTTTACGAGCACCTACAGGCCCACGACATTACCGCAGCCCTTCGCAACCGGAAGGTTCGGTTTGCGCCGACGTACTACAACGATGCATCCGACTTGCAAACCATCCTTGACGCCATCGATCAATTCGAGAGCTGAAGGGGACAGGCGCGGCGCCCGTAGAGGAGGCGACTCGATTGCTTGGACTGTTTTCTTGAATGACCCTTCCGTACCCGTCTTCCAATGTCTAGGTCCACAGGCACGCCGGACGCGTTCGATCCTGCCGACTACGATGCGGATGTGGCCCGCGAGGACAATGTCGTGGAGGTGGTTGTGCCGGAGACGGAGACCGCCGAGCCTCGAGTTGACAAGTATCTGACGCGGTTCTACCCCGAGGCCTCTCGGTCCAAGATTCAGCGGTCCATCAAGAAGGGGCATCTCCGAGTAAACGGGGCAGAGGTGAAGAAGTCACATGCGGTCGAGCCGGGGGACCGGATCGTCTTTCGATTGGTGCGAAAACCTCCGATGCAGGCCGACCCGGAGCCGATTCCGCTCGACGTCGTGTACGAGGACGAGGATCTACTGGTCGTGAACAAGCCGGCGGGCATGGTGGTGCATCCGGCGCCGGGGCATCGTTCCGGCACCCTCGTTCACGCCCTGCTCCACCACGTGGAAGGACAATCCGTCGCTGCGGACGATGACCCTGATGCAGCAAAGGACGAGGACATCGGCTTGTCCATGGTGAATGCTCTTCCCGACGCGCCCAACCATCCCGTCGTGCGGCCCGGCATCGTACACCGGCTCGACAAAGGGACCTCGGGATTGCTCGTGGTGGCAAAGCGAGACCGCGCCCATCATCCACTGGCAGAGCAGTTTAAGGCGCACAGCGTGGATCGTCGGTACCGGGCCATCGTCTGGGGGCACTTCGATCCGCCGTCGGGGACCATCGAAGGGGCCATCGGGCGGCATCCCCACCATCGCCAGCGAATGGCCGTGGTGTCGGACGAGCGAGGAAAGTGGGCCCTGACCCACTACGAGACAGTCGAATGGCTTTCTCATACGTCCGTCGTCGAGTTCCGACTGGAGACGGGCCGGACGCATCAGATTCGGGTTCACGCCAGGGATCGAGGGCACCCGCTGCTCGGAGACCCCAAGTATGGGGGGCAGCGGGTTCGCTATGGGACCCAGACGGGAGAGCGCCGGCAGTTCTTCGAAAAGGTCTTTGAGGCCATGCCGCACCCCGCCCTTCATGCCTATCGACTCGGGTTTACGCATCCCACGACGGGGGAAGATATGCTCTTTGAGGCCGACCCTCCGGCCGAGTGGGAGCATGTCCTCAAGCGCCTCCGGAGCCTGAAGGAATAAACCCTTCAGAGGGAAAGCCTTTTGAACACGGACGACGGCAGGAGACGGAGCGCAGCCATGATGTAGCGCCACAACCGAGGCGAATAACAGACGTCTTTCTTCTGCTCCATCGCCTGGACGATGTCGGCGGCCACTTCGTTCGGATCTGCCAGGAGGGGCGGCGGGTCGTCCATCTCGAACGTCATCTTTGTGTCGACCGGGCCCGGCTTGACGGTGAGCACGTGGATCCCGTGCTCGTAGAGCCGTCCCCGAAGGCCACTCAGAAAGGCTGTCAGCCCGGCTTTGGCCGACCCGTAGGCGTAGTTGCTTGCGCGCCCGCGGTCACCGGCCACGGAGGAGAGAGCGACGATCATGCCGGCTTGTTGGGCCTCGAATCGCTGAGCGGCACGGGTAAGGAGTTGGGCCACGGTCGTGAAGTTGATCTCGATGACCTTTCGGAGGTGGTCGAGATTCCGCTCCGCTCGCTCCTGATCGCCGAGCCTCCCCACGGCGACGAAGACGACGTCTAGCCCGCCCATCGCGTCCGCGGCGGCGTCGAACACTGTTTCACGGTGGTGCGGATCCGTGGCTTCGAACCGCCCCCAATGTACGTCTGCCTGATGGCGCACCTCGAGGTCCTGTCCGATGCGTGCGGCTTCCTCTTCTGCACGAGCGGCGAGGTAGAGCGTAGCTCCCCGCGCCGCAAGATGATCTGCGACGGCTCGGGCAATGGCAGAGGTCGCCCCGACGAGACAAACCCGGGCGTGTGCAAGGCGAAACGAAGACATGAGGAGCGGGCGAAGGATTAGGGATGGAGCTGCAGGCGGTTCGCCAGGTGGGAGCAAAAACGGTTCTGCGGATCGACCCGGCGCTTGACGTTCAGCCATTTGTCGTAGTCTGGATACATGGCCCGGAAGGTGTCTGCCGAGAGGTGGGCGTCCTTGGCGAGGTAAACGCGCCCGCCGCGATTCCGCACCATCTCGTTGAGGTCCGACAGGAAAGAGGGCAGGCCGGATTGGCGCGGAAGGTCGAGGGAGAGCGTGTAGCCGCGCATGGGGAAGGAGAGAAACCCATCATCCGACGGGCCCATCCGCTTCAAAACGGCCAAAAAGGACGCTCGACCCGAGTTGCTGAGCCGCTGAAGAAGAGAGACCAGACCGTCGTAGCTCTGGTCGAGAGGCAACACGCACTGGAATTGCACAAATCCCTCGGAGCCGTACAACCGATTCCAGTTTCCAATGAGGTCAAGGGGGTAAAAGAAGGGATTTATGGCTTCGACCTGCTGCCCCTCTTTTTCTCGGCGGCGAGCAAAATACAGGCGGTTGAAGGCCCGGACCGTTCCTTCATTTAGGAGTCCACGTGGGAGGTCTACCGGCATTCGAAAGAGCCGATCCGACTCGTAGGATAATGGGCGGGTGCGATACGTGGCCGGAAGCTCGGCGGTACGAGCGTGGTCCCCAAAGGTCAAAATGCTGCGGCCGAGCTCAGCACCGTCGGCCAAGCAGTCGATCCAGGCTACCGCATAACGGTGGTTCGGCCCGTGTTGGTCGAAGAGAGAAAATGTCTCGTCCAGGGAGTGAGCTTTGATGTGGCGGGCAATGAGATATGCAGTCTCGATCGGCTGGAGCGTCACCTCCACTTCCGTGATGATGCCTGTCAGTCCGGCGCCACTCACCGTGGCCCGGAAGAGGTCTGGCCGGATATTTCGCGAACAACGGACCTCGTCCCCGGAGGCGAGAAGGAGGCGAAGCTCGCGGATAAAATTGGAGAAGCCACCGTCACAATGATGGTTTTTGCCGTGAACGTCAAAGGCCACGGCACCTCCCAGCGTCACTTCCTTGGTTCCCGGAGTCACCGGCAGAAACCAGCCGCGAGGCACGAAGGTCTCTAGGAGCTCGCGAAGGCGGACTCCCGCCTCGGCACGCAGGATTCCTGTCTCGGGATCAAAGGACAGCATGCGATTGAGGCGATCGGTGAGAACCGTCTGTCCGTCCTCGTTCAGGGCGGCGTCACCATAGCTGCGACCGGCTCCGCGGGCCAGTAGAGAAGAGGAGCGTTCCGTAATGAGTGTGCGCAGCTCAGAACGTTTCTCCGGCCGCGCAACACGACTTTCGACGACGGGGTATTTCCCCCAACCGGAAAGGCGTTGCACTCGGCTCATGGATTTCGGCTGTAGTGAAAAAAGGATGGCAGACCCAATGTGCGTTTCCACTCCACATCGTTCGTCCCCCGGACCTCGGTTTTAGGCTTGCCGATGATTGCACCCCGGTGAACCCGGAGGGCTATGGAGGCAATCGTCGCAAGGGCTGAGGGGAGGCAAGCCCAGGGCCACGAAGCATTGCAATGTGGCTATCACTTTTGATAGCCACAAACCGAGCGGATGCGTTCTCGGGGAACCGCTGGGCAAGCGGCTCTGAATAGGGATTCAGGTCGAGATCTCTCGCGTTGCAATCTGTGGACTGCTTTCGCATGGGGGTTCTTTGCGGTCTGCCTCTCAAATTCACAGTTTCACCGGACGTTCGTGTGTTCCTCTCGAGGGATCGGTTCCCTCACTACGTTATCGACCTGTGGGTTGGAAAGCTTCATGCTCTGGCGGGAGGGGAAGGTCATGATGGGACTGGGTAATCTCTTATTCAGTACCCCCCGAACTTTTCAGGGGGATCTAGTGAGTTCTTGGCCACCCCTCCGGGTCGTTTTGTGAACTCCAGGTGGTGATCCGTTGCTCGATTGGAGCACGACGGAGCGAAGAATAGGCCCGACGTTGACTCCGATGAAAAGCAAGGAATTTTGAAGTGGGAGCAGGCAGGGACACAAATATTCGCGAGAGCGCTGTGAATGACTCCCCACGTGGACAGGGAGGTCCAAAAAGAGCCTCGTGGGCAGGAGAACGAGAATGTTTGCCCAATGTGGAGGTGGACTAGAGAGGAGGGAGGCCTTATCCAAAGGCGACGATGCGACGTACCAAATAATGACAGTGTCTCAAACGGGTGCTCTTATCTTCGACGATAGAGTTTGGTGATTCCGTCCTCACATCGATCCCCCTGCTCGTCTATGCCTTCAGTAGATACGTCTTCTTCTCCCAAAGTCAGTATCGGTCTTCCGGTCTACAATGGAGAGAAGTATCTCGAGGCAGCAATCAAATCGATTCTGGATCAGACGTTTACGGACTTCGAGCTCATCATCTGTGACAATGCGTCCACAGATGACACGGAGTCAATCTGTCGCTCCTTTGCTTCCGAAGACGCCCGAATTCGATACTATCGAAACGATAGAAATCTGGGGGCGGCGAAGAACTACAACCGGACGCTAAAGCTGGCGCGAGGCCCCTACTTCCGATGGACATGCCACGACGATAAGCTCGCTCCTCGCTGCCTCGAAGCCTGTGTGGAGGTCCTCGACGATCACCCAGAGGTCTCGCTGGCGTATCCGCAGACGCAAATGATTGACGAAGAAGGGGAGGAGATGGAGGACCCCGGATGGTTGCGAAGCTTGCATCTCGTCTCGATGCCTCCGTCCGAGCGCTTTGCGGAATTTCTGGATGCCTACGTCTGGGGCGGGTTTGGAGGGCAACTTTTTGGCCTCATGCGAACGGAAACGCTGCGGTCGACCATGCAACACGGGAATTTTCCGTCGGCCGACATCATCCTCATTGGTGAACTTTCCCTGTGGGGAGAGGTCTACGAGGTCAGTGAGCCGCTGAACATTCGACGGGTCCACGAGGGGAATTCCATCTATTCAAACAACCAGGAGATTGATCAAATCTGGGAGTGGTTCGATCCCGAGCAGAGCGAGAAAGCCAGATGGCTCGAATGGCGGTGGTTGAATGAGCTCGTTGGGGCCATTCGGCGAGCGCCCCTGTCACCGGAAGAAAGGAGGCGGTGTTACCAAGTTCTGTGGGAAGAGTATATCACCGAGCATGGCCGAAAATACATCAAAGAGATTCTATACATGGCGAGCGCTTGGATGGGAATAGTAGATCAGGAACGAGAGCAAAAGGTGGTGGGACTCAACACCATGTACAAGATTATTTAAGAGGGACTCAAATCTTAGTTTTTCTATTCCTAAGACATTTCAGAAACAATGAAAGCTGTTATCTTTGCCGGCGGTTTTGGCACCCGGTTGTCAGAGGAAACAGCGGTGCGGCCAAAGCCAATGGTCGACATCGGAAATCGGCCGATCTTGTGGCACATCATGAAAATCTACTCGGCCCACGGGATCAACGACTTCATTATTTGCTGTGGGTACAAGGGGGAAGTCATCAAGGAGTACTTTGCCAGTTACCAGCATCTTCGCTCTACGATCACGTTCGATTTCGTCAACGATCGTGAAATCGTGCACGGGAGTCGGTGCGAACCCTGGCGAGTGACCCTGGCGGATACAGGGCTTCACACCATGACCGGAGGGCGGCTCAAGCGGGTCCGCGAGTTTATCGGCGACGAGACCTTTTGCCTGACCTATGGCGACGGGGTCAGCGATGTCAACATCACCGAACAGATTGACTTCCACCGCGAGCAGGGCACGTATGCCACATTGGCAGCTGTTCAACCCCCCGGTCGGTTCGGGGTCTTCAAGCTCGATGACAATCAAACCCGAGTCGACCAGTTTCGAGAGAAGCCGCAGGGGAACGGGGGTTGGATCAACGGCGGATTCTTCGTTTGCGAGCCTGAGGTGATCGATTACGTCGAGGGGGACGAGACCGTGTGGGAGCAGGAGCCCCTGAAGGGACTCGCCCGAGACGGGGAGCTTTCGGCGTTTCGGCACACCGGCTTCTGGCATCCAATGGACACGCTCAAGGACAAGAGGAGCCTTGAGCAAATGTGGGAGGAAGAGGATCCTCCGCCCTGGAAGGTGTGGAACGATTACACTCTCCACACCGACAACGTCGTGTCCAATGAGGTAACCAGCAAGATTACGTCTAACGGCGTGTAAGCCGGCCAACGTTCTCATGCAACACGTAGATGTAGCCATCGTCGGGGGCGGTATCATTGGCCTCGCCACGGCGTACCACCTGACGCACCGGAGCCCAGGCGTAGAGGTCACAGTCTTCGAAAAAGAAGACGAGCTCGTCCAGCATCAATCCGGGCGCAATTCGGGGGTGATTCACTCTGGAATCTACTACGAACCCGGCTCCCTGAAAGCTGAGAATTGCAGGGCGGGGAAGCAGGCCCTCGAGGTGTTTTGTGAGGTCGAGGAGATTCCCTTTGAACGCTGCGGGAAGGTGATCGTGGCCACCAAGGAGGCCGAGAAACCTCTCCTTCAGCGTCTTTACGAGCGGGGACAGGCCAACGGAGTGGAGTGCCAGCTCATCGGCCCGGAACGGCTTCAAGACGTAGAACCCCACGTGCGGGGTGTTCAAGCCATTCACGTGCCGGAGTCAGGCGTCGTCGACTACACCTTGGTCGCTCGTCGCTTCGCTCAGCGGGCTCAGGAGCGAGGGGCGATGATTCGGACTGGGGCGGAGGTTCGGGATCTTCAGACGCAGTCGGAGGGCGTGGTGGTGCAGACGCCGCAGCAGGAGGTCGAAGCGGAGCACGTCATCAACTGTGCGGGGCTCTATTCCGATCACGTTGCTGCCATGAACGGTGCTGCGCCTGAGGTACAAATCGTTCCCTTTCGGGGAGAATACTACGAGCTGTCGTCTAATGCCCGCTCACTGTGCCGCGGCCTGATTTACCCGGTGCCTGATCCCAGCTTTCCCTTTCTCGGCGTACACTTTACCCGACGCATCGATGGAAGCATCGAATGCGGCCCCAATGCGGTGCTCAGCCTTGCCCGTGAGGGGTACCGAAAGACAGACGTGAATGTCAGGGAATTAGTGGAAACGCTTTCGTATCCCGGGTTTCTGAAGCTGGCGGGGCGCTACTGGCGCACAGGCCT
>CAYXAD010000061.1:0-15797 GCA_964462965.1 uncultured Salinivenus sp. | reverse complement strand
ACTGTGTCGGCCAGAGAAAAAGTCAGGATATTCTTCCTTTCATCATGGGCTCCTCTTCTTGCAGAAGAAGAGATATTCATATCAATACCATCCTACCGATATTCTCTTACCATTGTTCGTAGTGGTCCACGAGTACGTTGAGGTTGTCGTGCTCACCCTCGATGATGCCGACCACGAACAGGCCCGTTTCATTTTCGAGCTGTGCTAGAGCGTCCGAGTCGGGCGGTCGACGACCCGCGGTTTTGATAAACTCGTCCTGGATGGCCTTCCGGGCGGCGTCGGCCGGCTCATCCGCCGTTGCAACGTTCGAGAAGCTATCAAAGCCATCCTTCTTGAAACCGATAATGGTATAGGTGGGCATAGTCGAGAGCGACAGTACGAAAAGTTCGACGGAAATGACACAAGAGGGCGTCGACTCTCAATGCATCCCAACCGTCGCCGTTTCCTCGACGCAGGGCTATGATTGTCAAATGACAGAATCTATCTCTGAAAGCCCTTATTTTCAGAAAAAATCGTTTCGACAAAGAAAAAAGCCCGGACCCCCACCAAGAGACCGGGCTTTTGGGTGAAGTGCGCCCAATGAGAAGTGCACTTGGTAGACACGTCCTCCCCACCGAATATAACGTCCGTCACACATTTGTTACATTCTTGGTCTTACGTGCCAATCAGGGTCGGATTGGTTATTGGCCGAGCCACTCGTAGACCAGGATGCCCCCTGCAACGGAGACATTGAGCGACTCGGCCGCGGGGCGGTGTGGGGCCCCAGGAATGGCGACGGGCGTGTCGACCCGGTCGAGGACGGCTGCACTCAGTCCGTGGGCCTCGCTGCCCAAGATGAGTGCCGATGGACGTTCCGGGGTCCAGGCATCGGCACGGATTCCTTGGAGGTCTGCCCCGTAGAGCGCGAATCCCGTTCGACGTAGCTGGTCGAGCAGGGGACCGAGGGGGGCTGCCCGAGCCAGGTGAAGAGCCCAGTGTCCCCCGGCGGCCGCGCGCATGACCTTGGGGCCGTACAGCCCGGCCGTGCCCGCTCCGGCCACAATCGCGTCGGCCCCGAACCAGGCCGCCGTACGGAGAAGGGTGCCCACGTTGCCAGGATCTTGCACGCCGTCCAGCAGCAGCGCTGTCGCCGAAGGGGAGAGGTGCTCGAGGAGGGTCGACGCATCGAGGAGACGGCGCTCTACGATCGCCACGATGCCCTGAGGCGTTGCCACGTCCGTCAGCTGGGACATCGTCTCGGCGTCTGTGACGTAGACCGGAACGGGGATTCGTTCGAGCAGGCTCTGAACCTCCGGATCCTCGAGCGCCTGCTCTGTGACGATGCAATCGACGAGAGGGGCCTCTGCCTTGAGGGCGGAGTCAAGTGCTCGACGCCCCTCAATGAGGGTTTGGTTCCGGCGGGTGCGAGCTCGGCGACGCGTGAGCGAAGCCACAGCCTTGCGACGACGATTGGAGAGCGGTTCGGGCATAATGGGAAGGGCAAAGGCAAGCGGCAACGAAGAGGACCGGCTCAGCATACATGAAAAAGCGCAAGAACCTACTGCTGAGCGTGAAGTAGTGACCCAGCGGGGCAACTGTAGGCATCGAGAATCGTTCGCATATCCTTCGTCAGCTGTGAGGTCGACCGAGGCTCGGTAGAACGTCTGAAGCTCTGAAGAGCTGCGCCTGGTCTCCACTGGCACTTCCTTTTCGTATCGTCATATTCAATCCTCAAGCTCAATGCCCTTCCAGTTCGACGTCTATGACCGCTCGGTATATCGTGAACCGGCCCCCATCAGCCACGACACGCCGTTCCAGTCGATGATGGAACGGTTTGACGTAGCGGCTGAAATTCTGGAGCTCAGCCCGGGCTTCTACGAATATCTCTGCCGCCCGTCTCGGATGCACGTCACGTCGATCCCGGTCGAGATGGACTCGGGGCATATCAAAGTGTTTGAAGGATACCGCGTCATTCACAACGACGTACTTGGGCCGAGCAAAGGAGGCCTTCGCTTTGCCCCTGACGTTACGCTGAACGAGGTGAAAGCCCTGGCTGGATGGATGACCTGGAAATGTGCGCTCGTCGGCTTGCCGTTTGGCGGGGCAAAAGGGGGGATCGTCTGCGACCCGAACGAGATGAGCCCCGACGAGCTCGAGCGGCTCACACGCCGCTATACGGCCGACCTCTTCGATGTCTTTGGTCCAGACAAAGACATCCCTGCGCCCGACATGAATACGAACGAGCAAATCATGGCGTGGGTGCTGGATACGTATTCGATGCACGCCCGTCGGACCGAGAACGCTGTGGTTACCGGCAAGCCGGTCGGGCTCGGCGGCTCATATGGGCGGCGCGAGGCCACAGGACGCGGAGTAATGACCGTGGTTCTTGCGGCCATGGAGCGGCTCGGGTTTACGCCGAGCAACTGCACCGTGGCCGTTCAGGGGTTCGGCAACGTGGGATCGACCGCGGCCGACCTTCTGGCGGAACAGGGATGTACCATCGTTGCGGTGAGCGACGTGACGGGGGGCTACTACAACGAAGGAGGGCTCGACATCAAAGAAATGAAGACCTACGCACAGCAAAACGGCGGTGTGTTGGAGGGGTATCCGAACGCCCAGTCCATTACGAACGAGGAGCTGCTGACGATGGATGTGGACGTGCTCGTTCCGGCGGCCAAGGAGAACCAGATCGATCGCGAGATTGCAGAAAACATCGGTGCTCGGATTATTGCCGAGGGAGCCAATGGGCCCACCCGCCCGGAAGCGGACGAAGTCCTAGACGAAAAAGAGGTCCTCGTCATTCCGGACATTCTGGCCAATGCAGGAGGAGTGACGGTTTCGTACTTCGAGTGGGTTCAGGATCGACAGGGATACTTCTGGACGGAAGAGCAAGTAAACACCCGGCTCGAACGGATGATGCGGGAGGCCTTCGACAAGGTCTATGAGACGGCCGAACAGCACGACGTCTCCCTCCGAATTGGGGCCTATGTGAAGGGCGTTCGACGGGTCGCCGAGGCGCTTCGCATGCGGGGCATTTACGCATAGTAACTCAGAACATCATGCTCCCGTGGTTGGGTCTTTCTTTTTTCCGACGGCATTCTTCCTCAGTCCGGCGTCCCGGGCTGGTCGCGATTGTGATGGGGGGAAGTACGTTGCTGGCTCTGGTGCTGGGGGGCTGCGCGAATCCTGTTCCGCCCAGCGGGGGCCCGCAAGATGAGACGCCGCCCGCCGTCGTACAAACCCAGCCGGAGCGGGATACCGTGAACGTGTCGACGGACGTTCGGAGGCTGCACATCGAATTTTCGGAATATGTCGAGCGCAGCAGCCTACCTCAGGCTCTTTCGGTAACCCCGACCTTCGAACAACAGCCTACGTTTAGCTGGAGTGGGCAATCCGTAGAGATCGAGTTTCCTGCGTCGCTTCGGGATAGCACCACCTACCTCTTTACCCTCGACACAGATCTGACCGATGCACATGGCGTCTCGCTCGATGAGCCGATTACAGTCGCCTTCTCTACGGGGCCGCAAATCAATCGTGGACAGCTTCAGGGACGAGTCGTCGGGGGGCATCGAGGCACCCCGCAGGAGCAGGTGGATGTCTACGCATATGCGCTTCCGGGAGAAAACGCCGGTCCCCCTCAGCCGTTGCCCGACGCACCGAGCTACCGGACCCAAACCGGATCGGACGGTCGCTTTGAATTTGACTACCTGAGTGAGCAACCGTACTACGTAATTGCCCTGCAGGACAATAATCGAAACCGACAGCCGGATGTCTTGGAGCCGTACGCGGTGCCCCCGAAGGCGGCCTTGCAGGTCGATAGCACTGCCGCGGAGGTCTCTGTGCCGTGGCTTCTGACTCAAGCCGACACCATCGCGCCGGAGCTGCAGCGGGTTCAGGCCCTGAGCCGCGAACGACTGCGGGTCAGCTTCAGCGAGCCCGTGCAGTTTGGGACGCGCGCACCGGAGGCCTGGGCCCCCCAGGACACCGTAGCCGGAACGAGGGTGGACGTTCAGTCCGTGTACGCAGATCCCGACCGGGCGGACGCTGCCATCGTTCGCACGGCGGCCATGGAAGAACGGGAGTATCGTCTGCCCCTGGAGCGTGGGGTCGTCACGGACACGCTCGGCCGAGCTCTGCCGGCGGATACCGCCCGCTTCCAGGTTCCAGACCGGGCCGACACCACTCAGACCCGTCTGCGTGGGTTTTTTCCCCAATCGCACTCCCCGGACTCCACTGGGGCATATCCCCTTCTCCCAGACGGGCGTTTCGGGGTTCGCTTTAACCAGGCACCGGGCCAGTCGACCCTGCAACGCGTCCTCTCCGTCGAGGACACGACCGGCCAACCTCGGGGCTTCACACTGGAAACCGACGACGGAATCGCCTACGAGATCTCCTTCGATCCACCCCTCGACCCCGGAGAGTTTGCCGACGTGGAGGTTGACGGTGGGCGCCTTGCGGGGCCGGATTCCACCTATCGGCGCCGAGTGCGTCGGGTGACCTCTCGTGCACTCGGTGAGCTGGAGGGACAAGTCGTGCTTGCCGACACGAGTCTCCAGTCGTCTGCCCAGGAGGCCCCTTCAACCTCCCTGCGCTTGCCGTCTCCCTTTACCGAGTCCCTCGAGGATCTTCTGATCGCCAGTTATTGGGAAGGAGAGAGCTCGGAGCCACAATCCGGTCGAATCGATCGACAGCGTGCGGGCGGTAAGAGCCCCGTCGTGGTTGAGTTGACCGGGGAGAGCGTCACTCTCCCTTTCGAGTCTCGCCGCCTCACCACAGCTGTAGACAGCACCTTTCTCTTTGAGCGCCTTCCGGAAGGGCAGTATCACTTTCGGGCCTTTCTCGATCGAAACGAAAACGAGCGGTGGGATGGGGGGCGCCTTCAGCCCTATCGACCGGCGGAGCCGATCACGTGGACCCGTCAGCCGGTGGAGGCCCGGCCCCGGTGGACGACCGAACTAGCGAACCCCCTCCGCATTCCCGTGCTGCGTCCCACGACGGGTTCGCCGGAGGCGCCTTCCGAGGCCGTCGATCCGGGTGCCGGCGAGAATCGGTGATGGCACCGCCGGCGTTGAACTCTTACTCACAGCCCTCCACAAACAGCCCTTCCTCCGATGGTTTCCTCTTCCTCTCAGTTCTTGTGTCGACCCGCCCTCACGGCCGACGCGATGCAGGAGGCCGACCGATATACGATCGAAGAGTACGGCCTTCCGAGCTTCACCCTAATGGAGGCAGCCGGTCGCGGGAGTGCCGACCACATCCAGGAGGTCTACGGCCCTCTCGACGAGGCGGCGGTCGTCGTTCTCTGCGGAAAAGGAAACAACGGGGGCGACGGGTTCGTCGTCGCTCGGCGTCTATTGGGGGCGGGAGCCCGTGTCCACGTCGTCCTGACCTGTGCGCCCGACGCGCTTCGCGACGATCCAGCGCAGAACCTGTCTCTATTGCGCCAGCTTCGGGAGGAGGGGGCAGGGGGAGATCGTCTTACCTTTGCTCGGCTCGAGGATCTCGAGACGCTTACCGACACGGTGGAGGCGCTCGGGCCGCAGCTCTACGTCGATGCGCTATTGGGAACGGGGCTCACGAGCGAGGTGCGCGAACCCCTCCGCAGCCTCGTCGACTGGGTAAATGAGCGCCCGGCCCCCACGGTGGCCATCGACGTGCCGACGGGCCTGCATAGCGATACGGGACAGGTGCTCGGCACGGTCGTTCAGGCCGATCGGACCGTCACCATGGCAGCGCCCAAGGTGGGACTGCTGGTGGGGGAGGGACCGGTTCATGCCGGGGTCGTTGAAACCGTAGACATTGGCATTCCTCCCTTCGTGCTCGATCGTGCGGTCCACGAGCCGGGCTGCGTACGCCAGACGACGGACGCGGCGGTACGAGCGTGGTGGCCCGAACGAGCCCACGATGCGTACAAGTACAGTGTAGGGACGGCACTGGTCGTCGGGGGCGCGCCGCGGTTTGCAGGGGCTCCGGTGATGGCGGCCCGGGCCGCAGTTCGCAGTGGGGCGGGCTATGTCTCCTGTGCCTGTCCGGAGACCGTTCAGTCCGTGCTTGCCGGGACGTTAACGACGGTCCCCACTCTTCCGCTTCCAGCCCAGAAAGAACGAGGCATCGTTCCGGAGGCAGCCCTCAAGGTCCTCGCCGAGGCCACCGACCAAGCCGATGCCGTGCTCGTCGGACCGGGCCTCGGGCGTGCGCGCCAGACGGAACGCTTCGTACGCCGTCTCGTCGAGACGGTCGATTGTCCCCTCGTTCTCGACGCTGACGGGCTGAATGCACTCGCCGGCCACATGGAAGAACTGTCCGAATACGCCAATGGAGAATGGATTCTGACCCCGCATGCAGGGGAGTTCCGGCGGCTGGCGGGAGACGTCGACCTCACAGACCGGGTCCGTGCGGCCCAAGAGCATGCAGAACGCTGGGAGGCGGTGTGCCTGCTCAAAGGCATGCCCAGTGTTGTTGCGGCCCCAGACGGCCGAACGTACGTGAGCAGTACGGGGAGCGCTGCGCTCGCCACGGCCGGCACCGGCGACGTGCTGGCCGGACAGTGCGTGGGACTCCTGGCGCAAGGCATGGAGCCGATTGAGGCTGCGGCCGCTGCTCTTCATCTCGGTGGGGCTGCCGCAGAGCGATATGCAATGACCTCCGATCCGCGGACCCTGGCAGCCACAGATCTCATCGACCTCATTCCCACGGTGGCCCGCGATCGGCTCAGCACGTAGGGCGCTGGCCTTTCTCAACGTCCCCTTTTGGGAGAGGAGGCTTGGGAAGGAGACGACGAAACTCCAGACGCCCTGAGGAGGGGAGGGCTAAAAGACCTTCAGGAGCGTCATGTCGTCGAGATACCGACTGGGATTTTCCTGGATGTCGCGCAGGAGGCGATTGGTTTGGGTGGCGGCGGAGTCGAGCTTGGTGTAGAGGGCCGGATCGTTGATGAGGCGCCCGACCGTGCCCTCGCCGGTATTTATTTTTTTCGTGAGGGTGTCGAGCCGGGCCGACGTTTGCTCGAACGAAGCGAGTCCCCGATTTAGTCGATCCAAGGACCGGTTGAGCCGGGAAACAGCTACGTCGAGGGAGTCTCTGTTTTCTCCCATGAACTCCCTGAGGTCCCCCGAGATGACCTGTAGGTTCTGAAGGAGCGCTTGAATGTTTGCCTTCTCGGCCTCCGTGACGTCTTCGAGGTTGTTTGTGAGTCCTCGCAGGGACGCAAGAGTTTGCCGCAGATCGCTCTCCGGATTTCGGAGTTGCTGGTTCAGTTGGGTCATGGTCGCATTGGTATTGCGGAGCAGACTGTCAGCCTCCGTGGCAATCTCGGGGGCTTGATCAGTCAGGCGCTCCAACACTGAGCCCTCGGGAGGGCCAGAGATGGTCGAGTTGGGAGAAAGAGGCGGATTGTCACTCGGCCCGGGCTGGATGCTAATGCGAACGCCTCCCAGTCCGCTGAATCCCGAGACGCGCGCGTGAGAGCCCTGGGGGATGCGTACATCTTTATCGATCTGCATGCGCACACGCACCGATTGGGTTTCCTGGTCTAGCCGGACGGATTCGACGGAGCCGATATTGACGCCTTTCATGCGAACGGGATTGCCCGCAACGAGCCCCCCTGCCTCGTCAAATTGAGCGGTAAGCTGATACGTCCCTCCCAGGAGGGGGAGGTCCTGAAAGAAGCGGATTCCAAAAAAGAAAGCGACCGCCGCGAGTACGATGGCGGCGCCGACTTTAAGTTCGTTACTGTATGTCATGTAACAGTAGTCCGTCGGACAGAAGAACGTTGGAGAAGAGAGAATCTATTTCGAGCGGGGTCCGAGGTTAGCTCGAACCCGGTAAAGAGGCGGACGCCGCGCCCAGGTGATACTCATTGGCCTTCACAAACGCATTGAGATCAGGATCTGAGCAGTTGTGGAGTTCAGACACGGGGCCCATCCACTGCAGGTTGGTCTCGTGAAGGAAAGCAACGCGATCGGCGATCGAAAGAACAGAGTGCATGTCGTGCGTGACGACGACACTCGTCACGTTAAGGGCCTCGGAAAGGTGGTCAATGAGGTCGTTGATTGTGTTTGAGGTTTCTGGATCCAGGCCGCTCGTCGGTTCATCGTACAGAATGTATCGCGGCTCGATGGCAATGGCGCGGGCCAGAGCCGCCCGTTTCCGCATGCCCCCAGACAACTCCGAGGGATTTTTTGGACCGACCCCGGAAAGCCGAACGAGATCGAGACACTCGTCGACCCGGTCGTGAATTTCCGTTTCCGTCCTCGACGAAAAGTAACGCAGCGGAAACGCAATATTTTCAAACGTGGACATCGAGTCAAAGAGGGCACCTCCCTGAAACAAGACGCCGAACTGGCGGCGGATGGTGCGAAGCTCCTCGTAGGGAATCTGGTGGATGTCCGTGTCATTGACGAGAACCTGTCCCTGGTCCGGATGGAGGAGCGCCACGAAGTGCTTCATCAGAACGCTCTTTCCGGATCCAGACCGTCCGATGATGGCGAGGGTCTCACCGTCACGGATCTCCATCGAGATGTCGTTGAGTACCTCAAGCGAGCCAAAGCTCTTCGAGAGGTTCTTGACCTCAATCATGGGTCGGTTGTTGCTAGTCAGGGAAACCGTCCACCCGGTACCCGTCGAATCGGGCACTCTCTTCCTGCAAGAAACGGTTAAAAAGGCTTGAGACGTTCCCGATGAGGGAAAACGGCTGAAAATCAGTGAAGATTGGATCTGCTCGGTTCTTCATTGTGGAGCGACGGGAGAACGATCGCGAAAGGAAGCACCACCCTCACAACAGGAAGAGGGCAATGAACAGATCGGCAATGAGGATGAACACGCAGCTTTGGACGGCGGCTTCGGTCGTGCTGTCTCCAACTCCTACGGCTCCGCCGACCGTGTAGTAGCCTTTGTAGCAAGAAATAGAGGTGATGATAAATCCGAACGCGACCGATTTGATGAGTCCCATGATCGGATCCAGGATCTTAAAGAACTGCCGGGCTCCCTCCAGGAATTCACTCGCGCTGAGAAATCCTCCGGCGTGACCGACGAAGATGCCGGTTCCGATGCCGATGACGCAGGAGGTGACGTAGAGAACGGGAAACATAATCACACCGGCCAGCACCCGGGGCAGGATGAGGAAGCTAATCGAGTTGAGGCCCATCACTTCGAGCGCATCAATTTGTTCTGACACGCGCATCGTGCCCAATTCTGCCGCAATACGGGCCCCGACCCGCCCCGCCAGGATAAAACCGGCAATCACTGCGCCCAGCTCCAGCATGATGGAGGGGGCCACGATCGAGCCGATGATCGACTTTGGAATGAACGGTGTTTCCAGCTGGTAGGCCGTCTGGACGGTCAGCACAGCCCCCGAGAAGGCCGCTGCGAGGGCGACGATGGGGATCGAGTCGATTCCGATCCGCACCATCTGGGTGGTCAGATTTTCTCGATACGCCCCGATCTCGTTGGCCGAAGCAAAGGCCCGACCCATCAAGATCACATAACGACCGAGTGCACGAATCGGAAAGAGGAGGCTATCGAGCAACGCGGGCGCGGCGTTCTGACCGAGGACACGAAAGGCAAAGGAGAGGCAGGGCCACCGCAGGACTCTTCCACTTCGGACCGGCGGCTGACATATGCAAACCCGGGCTCCCGACGAGGTTCCTTTTAGTTTTGAGGAACCTGGATCCAACGGAGCTTCCAAGAGTGCACTAGACCCCTCTCGGTTCGCTTCTTTTTGAGATTTTGAATCGCTGGAGGGAGGCAACCGCGTCTCCTTTCCGGCATGTATCCCGACGAAGCATTATGGCCAAAGATACTCCTCGATACGTTTGCCAGGAATGTGGCCACGAGGCCCACAAGTGGATGGGCAAGTGTGCAGGGTGTGGAGCCTGGAATACGCTCGTAGAGGAAGCTAAATCAGCGGAGGTTGAGGCACGCGTCCCGGATCTCACCTCGGATGGAAAAGATAACGGAACCCAGACGCACGGCACCCCCGAGCGAATTACGGAGGTCGAACTGGGAGGGGATGCCCGCCTCCAGACGGGCGTCGCGGAGTTTGATCGAGTGATGGGCGGCGGCATCATGCAGGGCTCCTTTAGCCTCATTGCGGGCGACCCTGGCATCGGCAAAAGCACTCTCATGACCGAGCTCGGCGGATACCTGCCGACCCACACTATCTTGTACGTAACGGGCGAGGAATCCAAGCGTCAGGTCAAGCTTCGCGCCCAGCGGCTCGGTGTTGATTCCGATGCGCTCTATTTGCTCGCTGAGACCAACGTCGAGGAGATTGCCTCGGCCGTTCGGAAGGTAGAGCCTGCCCTACTCGTCGTCGATTCCATTCAGACTATCTATCGCCCTGATCTTTCCAGTGCGCCAGGGTCCGTCAGCCAGGTGCGGGAAAGTACGGCGTCCCTCCTCAAGCTGACGAAGGATCAGGAGTTTGCCACCTTCCTCGTGGGGCACGTCACGAAGAAGGGCACGATCGCCGGCCCGCGAGTGCTGGAGCACATGGTCGACACCGTGCTGTACTTCGAAGGGGATCAGCATCATGCGTACCGGATCTTGCGCAGCGTCAAGAACCGGTTTGGCGCCGCCAACGAGATCGGGGTCTTCGAAATGCGAGAGACGGGACTGCGCGAGGTGCCCAATCCCAGTGAGCTGTTTCTGTCGGAGCGGGGATACGGCGTGAGCGGATCGACCGTGGTCTGTTCGCTGGAAGGAACCCGCCCCATCCTGGTCGAGATTCAGGCCCTCGTGACCCCGACCTCCTACAACACCCCGCAGCGAACCGTGACGGGATTTGCGTCGCAGCGCCTGCAGATGATTCTGGCGGTGCTGGAGAAGCGCTCCGGCCTGGCCTTCAGCGACCACGACGTCTTTATCAACGTGGCTGGCGGGGTGACACTCGACGAGCCGGCCGTCGATCTCGGCGTGGCCATTGCTGCGGCTTCCTCGTTCCGCGACATTCCGGCCGACACGGGGTCCGTTTTGATTGGGGAGGTGGGGCTCGGCGGAGAGATCCGCACCGTGAGCCAGGTCGAGCCGCGTTTGAAGGAGGCAGCCAAGCTCGGCTTCGACCGGGCCGTCGTCCCGGCGAACAACCTCGAACGTCTTACGAACGACCTCGAGATCGACGTTACCGGGGCCGAGCACCTGCGGGACGTGGTGGATCTGGTGTTGTGAGGACGCCGAGGAGGACCTTCATGGGCGCTGTACACTGGTTCTGGCGCTCCGTGCATTCGTCTTTCTTGGGCACAGGGAGGAGCGAGTGATCAGGAGGATCCCCGATTCTCAGATCGCCCGCGTCCCTTTTTCTGCCTGGCCGGGTCGCGAACGGCAGGCCATCTCCGGACAAGCCCGGAAGGCCAGTGTCTGGAACGGTGATTGTAGAGCCCTTCCCTGAGGGTTTCCGGACCGCGCTGGCGGCACTCCTGTTGAAGAGAAGGTGGAAATGCCAACGGGGCCCGAAAAGAGAACGCCCGAACGACTCACAATATAATAATTGCGCCGGGAGGCTCGTTAACAGAGACACCATGCCCCAATCTGCCGGCAGTCCCAATGAACGTGGACCTCACATGCAGCCTACGGACGAGGAGCTGGTGACGGCCTATCTGGAGGAAGGAGACGACGACGCCTTCCGCCAGCTTGTTGAGCGTCACCAGGACCGTATCTTCGGCTACTTGATGGGGATGGTCAAAGACCGAGCGGTGGCCAACGACCTGTTTCAAGAGACGTTTCTCCGCGTCATCAATGCGATGCAGGACCGCCGCGGGTCGTATTCTCAGCAGGGACAATGGCTGAGCTGGGTGATGCGTATTGCCCGCAATGCAGCCATCGATCACATGCGGAAACAGAAAAAGTGGAAGGAGGTCCCCCAGGACGAAGAGGAGGGCCGGTCCTTCTGGGACACGCTGGAGGATGATGCTCCGTATGCCGACGAGCAGCTCCATCGGGCCGAGCAGCGCGAGTGGCTCGACGAACACATCGAGCAGCTCGCCCCGGAACAGCGAGAAGTGCTGCTCCTGCGGCAGGAGACCGATCTCACCTTCCGCGAGATCGCTGAGCTGACGGACGTGTCCATTAACACGGCGCTCGGCCGCATGCGATATGCCCTAAAGAACCTTCGGAAGATGATGGAAGCCTCCGATAAGACCTCCCTCGCCGGCACCGTAGACACGCAATGAAAGACTGCCGGATCGTTGTGTCGCATTCCCTCGCAAGGACGACTCCCGTTACTTATGGATGACAGATTACGCCTCCTTCAATACCTGTACGGTGAGGACGTCGACGATCCCTCGTTTCCGCGGCGATTGACTGCGGATGACGAGTTGCGTCGCGAGTACGAGCGCCTCCAGGCCACGAAAGAGGAGCTCGATCAGCGCTCGTCCCCACGGCCCGATCCGGCTGTTGTGGATCGTGTCGTCGATGCTGCTGCCGAGGCGTCCACTCGCGCCCGCGAGGGGGACCGTGCACCGCGATCACCGTCGCGCTCCTGGAACCGTCGCCTCCAAGGGGCGAGTGCTCTCGTTGCTGTGCTCCTCATCGTTGGGCTCGGATGGTGGCAACTGGACCTCTCCGCTCCGGGGGGGGCAGGACCGGAGGCCCTTGAGGAAGGGGCCTCTGCGGCCTCGGTTGAGGACGTGGACGAGAGCGCCGTCCCCGAGTGGGATGATAGTGACGAGTTAATCCGCCTTCATCGCCGTATTGAACACGTGCGAGCTCGCAGCGCCTCAGGATGGGGAGGCACTATTCAGACCATTGATCAGGGCCAGCCCTGATTCCAACCCCCGCCCTGGCTCGAACGATGCTCGCCTCCATTCTCACGAATCCAGTCATGAGTTTATCACCTTCGATGCAGTACCGCGTTCGCACTCTGGCTTGTGGGCTTGCTCTTGGGGCTCTCCTGTGGAGTTTGTTCGTGCCCGCCGCCCTGGCACAGCAAACCCACACGCTCGACATTCGGGACGGAACCGTCTACCTGGATGGGCGCCCTCTTTCTGAGGAGCAACTGCCGGACGATCTGAGCCTGGAGGGCATTGAGGCCCACTATCGGTTCATGGGAATCCAGCGGCCCGTCATCGAACTCAATGACCGTCTGTTTGCCGTAGACGACGGCCTTCAGCCCGTAACGGAAGAAGAGGTCCAGGGGAAAAATGCATCTGTCATTCTTAGCGGCAGCCCCGCACGGGCGTCCGCGTCTCAAGTCGCCTCGGACAGTCCCGCGACGGGTCAACGGCAATACCTCAGTGAGCTCGAGCGATCGAGCCGGCAGCTGTATGAGCGGATTGTGCGGGAGCGTCGGATGGAGCAACAAGCGCAAGGGCTCGCCCGGACCATTCGTCTGATGTCCGAAGGGGCCGAGCGCGAGGCAAAAGTCGACACCCTCCGCTCCATGCTGCATGAAATCTTTGACCTTAAGCAGGAGAACCGGCGTCGCGAGATCGAGCGCCTTCAACAGAAGATCCGAGAACTGCAGAAGAGCATTCAGAAGCGCGAGCAAATGCGAGAGGTCATGATCGATCGGCGTCTCCATCATCTGCTGACCGCTTCTCAGAACAACTAACCGCCCGTGATAGCAGCGGGCCGTCTTGCAGGCGGGGACGTGAAACGTTCACGCACATCCACCTCGTCCTTTACTTTAAGTCGAGAATCATGCATCTTGTACGTCTGGAGCGGGGACGTTTTCTCCAGTTCGGGTAGTGGAGACTGTCTCCGAAGTGCCCTTCCTTGTGATCCTGTTTTGGGAGAATGTACCCATTCGCAGGTTCGTCTCTCATCTGTCACCGCTCAGTTGAGCATCTGCTGATGAGCTGGTTTCACACTGCCATTGCGATCCTTTCCTCGTGGGAACAGAACGGAACGAACATCCTCCGGGGCGTATGGGTGCTCGGAGCGATGATGCTCGTTGTGACCGGTTCGGCACAGGCTGGCGTGCTCGTCACGGACATCTCTTTTACCGCTCGGTCCGATGGACAGGGGCACGTGGTACGTGTGCAGAGCGAGGGTCGCATTGAAGCCTACGGCATGCCCGAGACCGTTGGGAGCAATCGACTGAAGTGGGTGCTCTACAATACGGATCTTCACGAGAGCTACCAGGAGAGTGCTCCGAAAGGCCCTGTGAAGCGGTACACCACCGAGCGGAAAAACGGCCACTTAATCCTCCATCTGTACCTCAAGGAGGATCGCGACGTGATCCCGGAAGCCTACCGCGATGGCGTGTCCGACGATCTCTTACTCAACCTCGCGGTCGGACAGTCTAAACCGGTGGCTCGCGCCAGTGGATCGGCCTCCAGTTCTGGTCCCTCGTCCGGGGCGATTCAACAGATCGCTTCCCAGGGAGGACTGTCGCAGGAAGCGAAGGAGCGATGGAAGCTCGATAAGATTGTCATCGATCCCGGACACGGGGGCAAAGATCCCGGGGCTCAGGCCCATGGGGTGCAGGAAAAAGACATCGTCCTCGAAATTGCTCACAAGCTCGGGGACTACATCGAGAACCGGCTAGGGGTCGAGGTCGTCTATACGCGGACCGACGATCGGTTCATTGAGCTGGAGAAACGAGGGGAGATGGCCAATCAGGCAGGAGCCAAACTCTTTATCTCCTTGCACGCCAATGCGTCGCGGTCCGCGGCCGCTCGGGGGACGGAGACCTACTTTCTCGGACGACACAAGTCGGAAGCCGCACGCAAGGTGATGGAGCGCGAGAATAGTGTGATCCGTTACGAGGACAACCCAGGCAAGTACGACGACTACGACGAGGAGGCCCTCGTGAGCCAGACCCTTACCCAGAGCACCTACCTGGAATTCAGCCAGGAGCTCGCCTCGCAGATCCAGTCACAGTTCGAGGAGCGCGTAAAGCGGAAAAGCCGTGGGGTCCATCAAGCCGGCTTTTACGTGTTATGGAGTGCTTCTATGCCGTCCATCCTTGTGGAGCTTGGATTTCTGACCAATCCCAATGAAGTTCGTTACCTCAAGAGTGACCGGGGGCAAACGTACTTGGCCAGTGCGCTCTTCCGAGCCGTTCGGAATTACAAGGCCAAGTACGAAAAGGGGATCGTGGCGAGGGAATGACGGCGTCCCATGTCTCCGGGAACATGGAGCCGTGTCTAAGGGTGTGCTAGCGGCGCCTTCGAATCTGTATGACTCTCCCTTTTTTCGATTTCCCCCCTTTTTGCCATGAAGCTGCGTCTTTCAGCGTCTTACCTTCCGATCGCCTTCGCATCCCTGTTTTTGCTTGCGGGGTGTGACTTCCTCAGTAGCGAAGAGACGGTAATTCTCAATTCCGACTCTGCCGAGCCCCCGGTGGCCGAATACACCTTCTTTTATAGCCCAGAAGACGTAAATAGCGAGGGACGGGTCGACGTGACCTCCCGGGGAAGTGACGATCTCGGGGCGGATCTCCGAGAGAATGGATTCAGCAGAGAGGAGATCGTCTCGGCAGAGGTGGAGAGTGTCACGCTTCTAGGCACATCGCAGGAGAAGACGACCCAAAAAATATACGCACACGTTCGGAGAGCGGAAGTGTATTTTCCGAGTGACGCATCCTCCCCTATTGCAGAAGGTGAGATACAATCGGGTCAGAGCCTCGAAGAGATAGAGCTTTCAGTGACCAGTGGGAGCGTAACAGACGCTGTAAAGGAGGGGGCCAAACGAGCCCGTCTTGTGCTCGATGTTCAAGAGGGTGAGTTTTCTGGGACGTTGGAAGCTGAAGCCGACATTAACTTTCGGATCGAGCTCGAGGGCGTGTAAACGTCTCTTCTGCGTTGCTCAACGAACGGCGATGCAGGAGATCTCGACGCGGGCATTTCGAGGCAGAGATGATACCTCCACGGCCTGCC
>CAYXAD010000060.1:0-15883 GCA_964462965.1 uncultured Salinivenus sp. | reverse complement strand
CGGTAATGTCGTGCTGCATGGCACCGGTGCCCCACTCCTCATTGCCGGCGTTCAGAAACTCCTTGCCGTACCCGCTGGAGCTCCGATAGTTGGGCTGGAGCACGGCATAGCCCCGATTGGCCAGAAACTGGACCCGCGGATCGTAGCCCCAAGTGTCGCGCGACCACGGCCCACCGTGGACGTAGATGACCGTCGGCAGGTTTTCGGCCTCGACTCCCTTCGGAAGCGTCAGGTAGGCGGGGATCTCCAATCCGTCGCGGGCCTCGTACGTAATGGGCTTCATCTCGGCGAGGTGCTCCGCCGGCAGATCGGGACGCGACTCGTACAGCTTCTCGACGGTTCCACTGTTCTTCTCGAAGAGGTACGTGGCGCCGGGATTGACGTCCTGCTCCACGCTCACGAGATAGGTACGGAAGTCTTCCGTCGACGACTGAAGGGAGAGCTCCCCGTCGGGCAGTTTCTGCTTCAGCGTCTGGTACGTCTCCTCGAAGGCCTCCGTCTGTGGATAGACGCGCTGCCGCTCGCCGATGTAGACGGTGGCAGCGAGCTCTTCAGTGGCGTCGTTGAAGAGCGCTCCACCGAAGTCGACCTCCCCCTCGGGGTCCGAGTGGACGACTTCCGTCTCCTGGGTCTGTACGTTCAGAAGCGCAAGCCGCTGCAGATCTACGTCGTCTCCCTTGTTGGTCTGGAGGTAGACGCGCTCGTTGTCTTTGTGGAACCGTGTCGCGGCGCACGACTCGTTGACGGCGCATTCGTAGATGGTCGTCAGCGTGGTGTCCTGTCCGCTGATGTCGACGCGCTCGATGGCAGTGCCGCCGTCATCGGTCTGGCGGGTGGCGAGCCGGAAGCGACCCTCGCGGTCGAAGGTGTAGCTGCTGTAGCCTTCCGTGTTCTGGAAAATCAATTCGCGATCTCCGGTGTCCAGGTCTAAGCGGTACAGGTCGTGATGCTGTGGATTGCGGTCGTTGAGCCCGACAATAATTTCACCGGGCGTGGCTTCCGGCACGGCAAAGATGTTGGCCTGGACGTTCTCGTAGGGGGTGAGGTCGCGGGCGGGCGGTACGCCCAGGTCGGTTTCTTCCTCCGCGTCGGGATCGACGGCGTAGACGTGGAAGTTTTCGTTGCCGCCCTTGTCCTGGATGTACAGGATGCGCTCGCTGTCCTGCGACCAGAAGTAGCCCCGCACGGGCCGCGTGGTGTCGGCCGTGACCGGCTCGGCGGCGTCGAAGGGCTCGTCCACGCCTTTCACCCAGACGTTCATCACGCCCTCGTACTTTTTGGTAAAGGAGATGCGCTCACCGTCGGGCGAGATTTGGGCGTTGGCGTACTGCGGGTCGCCGGAAAAGATTTGCCGGTCGAGCAGGGGCGGTAGTTCCCCCTCGTACTCGATCGACGGCGGCACCAGGTTCTCTTCTGATACGAGAACGTCCGAGTCCGCCATGTCCTGCGCGGCCGCGGGGTCGGGCGCAACGGTGAACCAGCAGAGAAGGAGAACGAGTAACGGGCATGTTCGGGCAAGGCGTTGCATGGGAAAGGGGGTCGGATTGGCAGCAGGCGAAGGCTCCTTCAATGGAAAAGGAGAACAGAGGAAGTGTACGGTATCTGACTGTAGAAATCCAATGCATCTTTAAACGAGATTATCGAGCGTTCATTACTATAACAATCACTTTCGACCATGCACAAGCCATTTTTTATGAGTGGGGGTCTGATTCGACGAGCGGTTTCTTTGCTCCGTTAACTGCAGGGAGAGACGCCTGCCGGACAGAATGGCTCATCAGGGGGATCAGGCACGGAAGTGGTGGCGAGGTCGGAGTCCATGCAGGGGCACTGATGCTCCAATGGGCACGGACGGACGATCGATGAACAGAGTGCCCCGCTCAGCGAGGGATGGGCCCGCTCGTCAAAGAGCGTTTCCATTTATTCTGATTCTCTCATATCCTATGTATCACGTCAAAAGACAAACCGGAGATGTGTCATGATTGAGGTCAAAAATCTATCGAAGACATACACGCTCTCGCGTCAGCAAAAGAAGGAGATGGGGCCGCAGTTTACGGGCGACACGATCGAGGCCCTCAAGGGCATCTCCTTTACGTGTGAGCCGGGCCGCGTCTACGGGCTTCTCGGGCCCAACGGGGCGGGCAAGACCACGACGCTTCGGATCGTGGCCACGATGCTCGCTCCCAGCGGCGGCACTGTCACGGTCGACGGCCTGGACGTTACCGAGCACCCGCAGGACGTCTGCGCCCGCCTGGGGTTTTTGACGGGAAGCACCGGCTTGTACGATCGGCTCACGGCCAACGAGCTGGTGCGCTACTACGCAGACCTGCACGGCGTGCCGAGATCCGAGTTCAAGGCTCGACGCGATTCCCTCTTCGACCTGCTCGACATGCACGACTTTGCCGACCGGCGCATCGGCAAATTCTCGACCGGGATGCGTCAGAAGGTGAGCATTGCCCGGTCCATGATCCACGATCCCGAGGTCGTCATCTTCGACGAGGCGACGGCGGGGCTCGACGTGATGGCGGCCCGAAGCATCATGGAGCTCGTCCGCCAGAGCCGGGACGAAGGCAAGACGGTCATTTTTTCGACGCACCGGATGGACGAGGTGAACATGCTCGCCGACGATCTCGGCCTCTTGCACGAAGGGGAGCTTCTGTACGACGGGACCTACGACGCCTTCGTGGCGGGGATGGAAGCCGAGACCTTCGAAGACGAGTTCGTCCGCCGCATTGAGGAGGCCGAGGAGTCGGTACAGGAACGGAATCCGGCGCTCGAAGCAGTGTAGCCAGGATTGGATAGCGTATTTCGTATTGCGTATCCGGAGCAGCCAAGACCACGAAATACGGAATATGCACGATCCGAAGTGTGGTGGCCTACGGTTGCCTCGGAGCGGTCTGGGTTGAGTCATTTCTCATTCAGCGTACAAATTCGACCGAATCATGCGTGGAATTTTTGTCGTCTTTCGGAAGGAATTTCTCGACACCATTCGCGATCGGCGCACGCTCGTCGCCATGGTGCTCGTGCCCCTGGTCTTGTTCCCGCTCCTCATCGTCGGGGGGAGCTGGCTCGCGCAGTCCCAGATGGAGGAGGCTGCGCAGGAAACCCTGGAGGTGGTCGTCCTTGGAGAGAACGGGCACGAGCAGGCGGCTTCCTTTCGGCAGCAGCTTGAGTCCGTCCCGGACATTGAGATTCAGTCCGATGTGCCGGTCGACACGGCCCGGGCGCACATCCAGGCCGACTCGCTGGACGCCGCCATCGTCTTTTCGTCTTCGTTTCGACAGGCGGTCGACGCAAACCGGGCGGGCGCAGTGGACCTCATTTACCAGTCGGGGGACGATACGGACCTGTTGCTCAATCGCCTTCGGCCGCAACTCGACCAGTATGAACAGCAGCTCTTACGAACCCGCTTCGACGCCCTGGGGTTGAGTACGGAGGCCACGGAGGCAGTGGACGTGAACGAGATGAACCTCGCCTCCGAGCAGGCCCAGTTGGCCCAACAGGTCGGCGGCTTCTTGCCCTACATGTTCTTGATCTTCTGCTTTACGGGAGCCATGTATCCGGCGCTCGACATGGGGGCCGGAGAGAAAGAGCGCGGCACCCTCGAAACTCTGCTCACCGCTCCCGTCAGTCGCTATCAGTTTCTCGTCGGAAAGACCCTTACCATCACGATGGCGGGACTCTTCGCGGCGATTGTTTCCATCCTCAGCATCATGGGAAGCGTGTGGTTCGTCGAAGACATTCCTGAGGACATGCTCGACACGGCAATGAACCTCTTATCCCCGAGTGTCGTTGCCGTCCTCCTTTCCCTGCTGATCCCCCTTACGGTGTTCTTTGCGGCTGCGCAGCTGTCGCTTTCCTTCTACGCCCGCTCGTTCAAAGAGGCCCAGAGCATCGTCAGTCCGCTGCTGATTGCGGTGATCTTTCCGGCGTTTCTGGGGATTCTGCCCGGCTTTTCGTTGAATACAACCACGGCCCTGGTTCCGGTCCTCAACGTGGCGCTGGCGACGAAAGACGCACTGGCCGGAACGCTGAGCGCCGATCTTCTCGCGCTCGTGTACGCCTCGCTCCTGGTGGTCGCCGCCGCGAGCCTGGGGCTCTGTTTGTTTGTCCTCCGAAGCGAGCGGGTTCTCTTTCGGACTTGATTTCTCATTCCCCCCGCAATGTCCCTAGCACTTTGGGGTACGCTCTGTGATCAGTACACGGTAGTTCGATATGATCAATTGGAAGTATGGCTATTGGATCTGTCAACTGGGAGGGTGGAGCCTTCTCGTCGGGAGCAGCGCCCTCATCAACGGCCTCAATGTAGGCTTCTCGACCGAGCTCTTCCTCAACCAAGGAGTGGCCGCCGTTTTGGGAATTTCGCTTACTCACCTCTTTCGTACCTACGTGCACTATGCGGGATGGAAGGAGCTTTCTCCTTGGGAGTTGACCCCTCGGGTGTTGGGGAGTGCCGTCCTTCTGGCGAGCCTCTTTCAGCTTGTCCTCTGCACCCTGATCTACGTAGGCTTTCTGGACGCAGTTGCGGGACGTGAGGGGGAATATCTGCAGCTCTCGCGGATCGCGGCTGCTGTCTTCGGGATGACGACGGTGTTTCTTCTCTGGTCCGTGATCTACTTTGGACTGCACTACTTTCGACATTACCGCCACGCCGAAGTGGACAAATGGAAGCTGGAAGCGCGCGCCGAGACCGCTCGGCTGAAGGCGTTGAAGCTGCAGCTCAATCCGCACTTTTTCTTTAACAGCCTCAACAGCGTGCGCGCTCTCATCGCCGAGGACCCGGAGCGCGCCCAGCGAATGGTCACGCGGCTAGCTCGTCTCCTGCGTTCTACGCTACAGGTCGACGACGTGAAGACGGTGCCCCTCGAAGAGGAGCTCTCCACGGTGCATACCTATCTGGAGCTTGAAAAGGTGCGGTTCGAGGATCGGCTTCAGTACCAAATAGATGCCACGGAGGAAGCCCTTCAGCGCCCGGTTCCGTTCCTCCTCGTGCAGACGCTGGTCGAGAATGGCATCAAGCACGGAATTTCCACACGACAACATGGAGGCGTCATCGAGATTGTCGCCGAGGTTCGAGACGATGTCCTTCGCCTGCGCGTGTCCAATCCGGGCACCCTCGATTCCGAGGAGGGAGGCGTCGGTCTCGACAATGCGCGGGAGCGACTGCGGCTTCTCTTTGGGGAGGAGGCGTCCCTCACTCTCGAGGAGGAAGGGACAGACACCGTGATTGCAACGGCGCATCTTCCGCTTCGTGAGGAGGCGGAAGACGCCGTGGGCCGCGTCCTCTCGACTGACGGTCGGGCAGAGGTTCCAGCGTAGGCGTTCGTCCGTTCGTTGATGTTGTAGATTCGTTGCGGTTTTTGACATGTCCTCTTCGTCTCTTCGCACACTCATTGTCGACGATGAGCGGCTCGCACGAACTGAGCTGCAGCGGTTGCTGGAGCCGCTCGAGGCCGTCGAGGTGGTCGGTGAGGCCGCCAACGCCGACGAGGCTGAGCTCGGGATTCGGGAGCTCGACCCCGATCTGCTCCTGCTCGACGTGCAGATGCCCGGCGACAGCGGCTTCGACCTCCTCGAGCGGCTCGACGCGGTGCCGCACGTCGTGTTCGTGACGGCGTACGACGAATATGCCATTCGTGCCTTCGAGGTCAATGCGCTCGACTATCTGGTGAAGCCCGTAGAGCCCGAGCGCCTGGAAACTGCGATCGAGACGGTGCGGGAGCGGGCTGCAGACTCGATGCCGCAGGCGGTCTCCGCAGAGGGGGAAGAGGCCACCACGACCTTAACGGCTGAGGATCAGGTGTTCGTCAAAGATGGGAAGCGGTGCTGGTTCGTTCAGTTGGCCGACGTGCGTCTCTTTGAGGCCGCCGGGAACTATACGCGGCTCTACTTCGACGCCGAGGAACCGCTCATCCATCGCTCCCTCAGCTATCTCGAGGAGCGGCTCGATCCGGATCAGTTCTTCCGCGCCAGCCGCCAGCACATCCTCAATCTCGCGTGGATCGACGACGTCACACCGTGGTCCAAGGGCAAGCTCTTGGCGACCCTTATCGACGGAACGGAGGTGGAGCTGTCGCGTCGTCGGTCTCGGGCGTTTCGGGAAGAGTTGAGCCTCTGACGGGCTCCCGCAGGTCGTCGCGCTGAATGTCGGGTAACTTTTTCGCACGCTCCGACCGCTGAGACGCACAACGTGAATCACGGAAGGGAAACGAGTGGAGTCATCATAGGACGTCCCGATCATGAATCGCCTCCTTGTCTGTTGTCTTCTGCTGCTGGTGCCGAGCCTCGTGGCGCACGGCCAGAGCTTTAGCACGTACACCGGGCGCAATCATCCCGAGATCGACTGGCAGGTGGCGACGACCGAGCACTTCGAGATCGTGCATCCCGCTCGGCTCGACGACATTGCGGCCGAGGCCGCCCCCATCGCGGAAGCAACCTACGACACCCTGTCGGCCAACCTGGGCGTTGCCTTTGACGAGAGAATCCGCGTGTATCTGGGCGACCAGGACGCCATCGTAAATGGATTTGCCGTGCCCTTCGGGGGTGGGTACACCGACATCTGGGTGCACGTCAATGATTGGGCCGTCTCGTTTACTGGGCCGACCAAGTGGCTGCGCCGCGTGCTTTCCCACGAGCTCACGCACCTCTTTCATTTCCGAGCCACAGAGGCAGGGCTGGGCATTTGGGGACGAATCCTGCCCGGGTCCACGCCCCGCACGTGGCTCGAAGGGCTGGCGCAGTACCAGGCCGAACGCTGGGACACCCAGCGGGGGGAGCGCTGGCTCCGGGCCGCCGTGCTGGACGACGACCTGTCGTACAATGACGGCCAATCAGTCTGGAATGGTCGCCTCCTGTATGCCTCGGGGCACAGCCAGGTCCGGTACTTCGCCCAGCAGTACGGCGACTCGACGCTTACGGACCTGCTTCATCACCGAGACGACCGGCTGTTTGGGCTCACCGACGCATATAACTTCGAGAAGGCCTTTAGGGACGTGACGGGCCGCTCCTACGCAGGCTTTTTCGAACAGTGGCGGCGAGACGTCAATGTCTATTACAACACCCTCGCCGGACAGCTCGAAACGCTTGATTCGCTCCGGACCGACACGCTGTCCGTCCCGGGCCGCTACGTGGAGGATATCACCTACAGCCCCGACACGTCCCGCATTGCCGTTCTCTCTCAGCTTTCGGCGGAACGCCCGGTGCATCGCCTTCACGTCATCGACCGGTCCTCGGGGGACGTGACTGTCGCCGCCGAAGGGCCCATCGAGCCGCCGGTTTCGTGGAGCCCCGATGGCACCCAGTTGGCCTTTAGCCGTCAGACGCGGGCTACGCATGGATCCATCGTCGACGACCTGTTTCTCGTGGAGGCCGACGGGCACGACGAGCGTCGCCTCACGGTCGGCCGCCGGACCTCGGCCCCAACCTTTGATCCGGACGGGGGGCGAATTGCATTTGTGGCAACGAACGACGGAACGGCCAACGTTCACCTTTTCGACCTCCAGACAGAGGAGACGACACCGCTCACCCGGTACACGGGGGACGTACAGATTACGGGCCTGCAGTGGCATCCGACACGGGACACACTCGCTTTTGCTCGGGTGAATTCCGGGGGCGGGCGGGAGCTCGTGCTTCACGACCTCGGTGGGGAGCGTTCACAGGTTCTCACCGATCCGGGCACGGACGATCGATTTCCCGTCTGGAGTCCCGAGGGCACCCAGCTGGCCTACACGTCGCTTCGGGATGGGGTGCCGAATGTCTTCGTTTACGATTTCGAGACTGACCGGCATCGGCGGGCGTCCCATCTCGTTCGGGGCGCCACCGTGCACGACTGGGTGCCGGCCGACTCGGCGTTTGGAGACGGTTCAGACACGACCGGTGCAGAGGGCGCACTGGCCATCTCGACGGCCCTGTCCAAAACGAGGGATGGGGCCTTTCGCATACCGGCGGGACGGGCCGCTCGATCGGTCGAGCCGTCCCTTCCCGCCCCCTACGAAGCCTGGACGTCCACACAGCCGCCTCGCTCCATTCCCCAGCAGCTGTCTTCCGATCCCTCTCTGATCGAAGAGCGTGCAGACTACAATTCCTGGTCGAACCTTACCCACCGAGCATCCCTGGCAATACCATACTACTCGAGCTCGAGGGACGACTTTGGCATCGCCGGGTCCACCTCGTGGACCGAACCGCTGGGCAAGCACACGGTGAATCTGGGCGGGAGCCTGTCCTTCACGGAGCCCGGGACGAAGAGTGAGATCGTAGGCACGTATCTCAATCGACAGCTCCGACCGACGGTGGCACTGACGCTCTTTAGCGCCACGTCGTCGGCCCGCTTCTACGGCAGCGATCTGCTCGTGGAGGATCAAACCGGCGGCGAGCTGACGATGCAGTGGCCGCTCGACTGGCGGGTGCGGCCGTACGTCTCGACCACGCTGTCGACCCGGCTCCGATACGCCGACATCGATCCGCTCGATCGAGGGACCTTCGAGTCGACGAACGGCCCCCTTGCGTCCCCCGAGTCTGGGCAGCAGGCCAGCCTTCGGCTTCGATTTCTGCGACGCAAAGCCCCGCCGTACCGTCACACCCTCGTGCATCCGCTGTCCGGATGGGGCCTCCGGATGCAGGCGACCGGAGCGGCCTCCGTCCTTGGGGGCGACAGTTCGTTTTTGCGCGGGGACCTGGCTGCTTACCGCCTGTTTCCCAGCCTCGGGGAGCACCGGGTCTTTCTCTATGGCCGACTGCAGGCGCAGACGGGATCCTCGTTTGCTCAGGATTACCTCGGCTTCTCGCGGTACGACCCCATCCGGCTTCCGCGGCAGAATGCCCTGCCCGTCCTCCGCCTCGGTGATGCCGAGCGGGTCCGCGGCTATCGCTCGTACGTCCTCGGCAACCGGATGGCCTTCGGATCTCTCGAGTACCGCATGCCCCTCGTGCCAAGCCTCCGCACCGAGCTGTTGGGGCTCGTCGAGCTCGGCCGGACGACGCTTTCGGCGTTCGTCGACGGGGGGATGGTGTGGACGGACGATGAGATTCGTCAGGGGGTTCATCGAGCGGGGACGGGCCTCGAGCTCAAGAATGCTCTTCGGCTGACCGGTTTTCGGATTGGACATGCCCTCGGGGTGGCTCAACCCACGACGGCGTTTGGTTCGCGCGACGACCTGCAGGTCTACTATCGCGTACAGACGGCCCTTCCGTTCTGATCACTCGCGTCCCACCAAGAGAGCACCTGTCAATGGCACGAGGGTTCTACGTTGTCCCCCGCTGACGGCGTATCTTGGGCGTGAGCCGAGATGCCGCATCTGCGAACCCGATCCTCGAGTGCGCTCCGATGGTGCGACTTCTTTGGACGGGCGGGTGGGACTCTACCTTTCGCCTCCTGCAACTTCTTCAGGATACCGAGGCGACGGTACAGCCGCTTTATCTCGTTGACGAGAACCGTGGCTCCACGACCCGGGAAATCGATGTGATGCGGAAGATCCGTCATCAGATCGAGCAGCAAATGCCCCGTGCCGCTGGACGGCTGTTGCCGACCGATTACGGCAGTTTTCGGGCCACTGAGATCGAGCCGCAGTACGAGGAGGCGTGGGAGCAGCTGCAAGAGCGAATTCGAGTCGGGATCCAGTATCCCGTCCTTGCAAGTTACGCTGAGCAAAGGGACCTCAGCGGCCTGGAGCTTTCGATTCTGGCCCACGGAGAGATTGGGAAGACGCTTGCCCCCATGGTCGAGACGCAGGCAACCTCGGGCGGATCGGTGTCTGCGCTCCCGGACGACGTCACAGGGCCCGAACACTTATTCAGTCGGTTCTACTTCCCGCTGCTGGACTATACCAAGCCGCAAATGAGGGAGGAGGTTGGGCGACGCGGTATACAGTCGCTCATGAAGCTCACCCATTTTTGCTTCAATCCGACGTTCGGGTTGCCGTGCGGAAAATGTCGGCCCTGCGAGATTGCTCAAAAGGAAGGAATGGGGGATCGAGTCGGGACGTTGGGGCCATTGCTCGCACGGACGAAACCTGTACTGTCGCGCCTTTTGCCGACGAAAATCCGGAGGTACATATCGCGAACCGTGAGCACGTAGTCGAACGTCCCCAATTTTCGCTGAAGGGGAATATCGACGAAATAGGCCTGTGGACTCACGAATTCCGCAGGCCACATTTCGAACTCCACATTCCGAGTTCCACATTCGCTCCACCGCGCCCCGATGCCGACGGCGCTGCTAGAGGAAGTGGGTTTAGACTGCAATCGGCGCCCGGAGTGCCGAATGATGCTCGTAGTCCTCGATCGTCACGTCGTCTGCGGTGTAGTCGAAGATCGAGTCACGCTCCCGCAGGTGAAGCGTGGGTCGCTCGAACGGTGCGCGCGAGAGCTGTTTTTTCACCTGCTCCAGGTGGTTTAGGTAGATGTGACAGTCGCCGCCGCTGAAGATGAGCTCGTGGGGGGCTAAATTGGCTTGTTGGGCGAGCATGTGGGTGAGGAGGGCGTAGCTGGCGATGTTGAACGGCAGGCCGAGGAACGAGTCGACCGATCGCTGCTGCCACATCAGGGAGAGACGGCCGTCTCCCGGTTCCCCCTCGACAAAACACTGAAAGGCATAGTGGCACGGCGGGAGGGCCATCTCCTCGAGCTGGGGCGGATGCCAGGCACTCACGAGGTGCCGACGGGAGTGGGGGCGTTTCCGCAAGTTCTCGACGAGGCGCTCAATTTGATCCGTGCGTTGCTCTGGCCCCTCAAAATCCCGCCATTGCTTGCCGTAGACCGGGCCGAGGTCGCCCCACCGCTCCGCAAAGGCATCGTCCTCGGCGATGCGCGCCTCGAACGCATCCTGTGAAAGATCGTCGCCGGTCTCTTCTCGGTATCGCTTCAGGGGCCAGTCCGTCCAGATCGAGACGCCCGCCTGGACGAGGGACTGAATGTTGGTGTCGCCTCGCAGAAACCACAGGAGCTCTTCCGTGACCCCTCGCATCCACACCCGCTTCGTGGTGAGCAGCGGGAAGCCCTCGGTCAGGTCAAATCGCAGCTGCCGGCCAAAGACACGGATCGTGCCCGTGCCGGTGCGGTCCTCGTGCCGGGTGCCGTGGTCGAGGATGTTCTGCAGGTAGTCGAGATAGGCGCGCATGAGCGGTGAGAACGAATGAGTGGACCCAGATTGACATCGGGAGGACGATGTGTCCCAGACCGGATTGAGCGGTAGGAACGTCTTCTGACTCTATGTACGGAGGTGAAGGATATTAAGTTGGCCGCAGCGAGCAGTTCTGAGGAACGCTCCCCAAAAAGCGGTCGTTAGCCGAGGCACACTCCCCTACATTGACCAGGCTGCTCCCACATATGGCCGAGTTGGACCCTGAAATTCCCGAGAACAAGCACCTGAAACAGGCGATCAACCACCTCAACAAGGTGCTCGAGTATGCCCCGATGGTGGCGGACGGTCGGGAGGCCACCGTGCATCTCACCCCTCAGGACTGGCAGGTGGTGGCCGATGCCCTGTTCAACATGGACACCCCCGAGGAGGCCCTGCCGGACGACATCCAGGAGTACGGCCTCGCGAATGAAAATCAGACCATTACGCTGACGACCCCGGACTACGACATCGACATTGAGATCGTGGCGAGCTAACGAGGACGTTCGGCGTGGGGAGAGTGTGTTCGCCTCCGGTGCTGGGGGGAGGCGTCTATTTCGTATTACGGATTTCGTACTGCGTAGTTGGTCTGGGAGACGGGCACAATGTACGCAACACGCAATACGTTTTTCAGCGCCTCACTTCCTTAATTTGCAGCCGCATGGAGGTGGAAGGACGGGACGGGCACCCGGAACTGTTCTCCATCGGACCGCTGGACGAGATAGTTGCCTTCCACGGTGCCGTCAAACGAAGCAAGCGTGCAGGAGCCGTCGTGCACATGCGTCTCGCCGGGGGCAATAATGGGATGGGAGCGGAGATTCCCCTCGCCTTCCAGATCTTGTCGATTGCCGTTGGCCTCCCGGATCACCCAGCGGCGCCGGAGCAGTTGCACCTCATTGGACCCCGTATTTTTAATGTATACGGCGTACCCAAATCGGAACTTGCGCTCCAAAAAGTCGGACGGCTCGTCCAAATAAATCGGGCGGACCGTCACCGTAATGTCGCGGGTGGTCGACGCATAGGAAATCATAGAGGGAGGGGGGCTTTCAGGACAATGCGTGCGGAAGTACTTCGCTCACCATGCCTCTAGCAAATACCATGTGATCGCACAGCCACCATGTTATCGCCTGATAACGACTTGTTCAACAGGGGCCCTCGATCGTTGACGGTCCAAAGATGGAAGAATGGTAAGATCGATTTCCCTTTACCCACCGCTCTGCTTAGCGGTCTGGGCCCCTCGGCGAAGGGAAAATGGAACGCCACAGAGTGAACCGACCGGGAGGAAAGACAGAAGGGATTGTCGGGGATTTTGACCGCCCGGGTTGACGAAGGGTCTGCCATCTCCTTGTTTGGGGGCGGCCCTTTTGCCAGTGAGCGATTCGTTCCGGATCGATTCTCGGATCGAACCCGCGTTTCTTTTCCTGCTCCTTCTGGTTTCCCATGGCTCCGACGCCCGACGGCTCTGCTCCCTGGACGCAAACGCGCCTCTCAGCGTTGAATGCGCAGTTCGAACCGCGATCTCCGAAGGAGGTCCTCAAGTGGGCGACGGAGACGTTTGGCGACGAACTCGCCCAGGGAACGGGCTTTGGCCCGTCGGGCATCGTCATCATGCACATGCTGGCGGAGCTCCGGCCGGGCACAACGGTTTTTTACCTCGACACCGATCTTCTCTTTCCGGAGACTTACGACCTGTGCGAGGAGCTCGACGAAACGCTCGACGTGTCGATCACGCGGGTGCATGGAGGCCTTTCGATCGAGGAGCAGGCCGAGCAGGAAGGTCCGGAGCTCTGGAATCGGAATCCCAATCGCTGCTGCTTCCTGCGCAAGGTGCGTCCGCTCAAGCGCTTCTTGAAGGATCGCCGGGCCTGGGTGACCGGCGTTCGCCGCGACCAGTCTCCGACGCGGGCCGACACAGACATTCTGGAGTGGGAGCCCCAGTACAACGTGCTCAAGGTGAATCCCCTGGCTACCTGGACCCGGAAGGAGGTGTGGAAATATCTTTTCGACCACGACCTTCCGTACAACCCGAAGCACGACCAGGGCTTTCCGAGTCTCGGCTGTGTGCCGTGTACCGAGCCCGTCGAGGACGCCGACGGCTACACGCGGGAGGGACGATGGAGCGGCACCGACAAGACGGAATGTGGCCTTCACGCCTCGACTGAGGGAGAAGAGTAGCTAACGGCGTGTGCACGCTTCTATTTTCAGATCTACCCTACTGTATCGGGAGGGGCCAGAAAGGAACGGAGGGGGGAAAGGGTCAGCGCGTGCCGTTTCCATGAGCAGGGGAGCAACCCCTGTACACCGCGACAGATAGTGCTTTTGTAAAGGGGAATCCGTGGTCGCCAATGCCGGACGGGAAAATCCAACCTGGGCGTCCACCGGCAGGAGACGATTTCGCCGGGCCACTGTTGTCATCGGTCGACGTCAAGGGAAGTCCCGGATCGTTGGCTGTGTCGTTGACCCTCCGTCAGCCGCAGAGGGAGTGGGTCGTGTTACGGCAATCTGTGGCTATTCGGTCGCCGGGGGGGCAAGTCGCATAATGCTTGGTGAGCGCGCCGCCGGTTTCTGCCGCGTCGTCATCGGTGAGGGCTAACCGCTCTTCGCAGATCCCGACGACTGCGGGTTCGATGGCCTGAAGAGACATCCAGATCCCGGGTCTAGAATTGGGAGGGCCGATCTCGAATGGGGAGAGGACGTGAAAAGTGAACGACGACTCCGAGAATCCACCTCGTCAAGCGGTCCGGCAGACCCAGACGTGAACCCCACTTGAAAGAGACTGGTTTCTCCCGGTGAGCATTTGGACGTTTCCGAACGATCCGACGGGAGGGGCGTAGGACCTTTCGCCAATTTAGAATCGATCTAAACCACAGACCGCTGCGGATGAACGCGCCCGCTGCCGACACGGACATACAGGAGATTCCCGAGGCCACCGTTCTTTTTGCTGGAGACTCCGGCGACGGAATGCAGCTTACCGGCTCACAGTTTACCCTGGCCTCGGCCTACGCCCAGAATGACCTGGCGACGCTTCCCGACTATCCCGCCGAGATTCGGGCGCCGGCCGGGACGACCTACGGGGTCAGTGCCTTTCAGCTTCACTTCGGGGCGGTGGACGTCCGCACGCCCGGGGAGAAGGTCGATCTCCTGGTGGCCATGAACCCCGCTGCGCTCAAGGTCCATCTGCACCGGGTACGCACCGGGGGAACCATCCTCGTGAATGTCGACTCCTTCGAGGAGCGCGACTTCGACCTGGCCGATCTCGACAGCAATCCCCTCACGGACGGCACCCTCGACGACTATCAGGTGCTCGAGGTGCCGCTCACCAAGCTCACCCGCGAGGCGCTTTCCGACACCGACCTGTCGCTGCAGGAGATCGACCGGTCGAAGAACATGTTTGCCTTGGGCCTGGCGCTCTGGATGTACTCGCGCCCGACCGAGCCTGCCCAGGACTGGGTCCGGGAGAAATTCGAGGACCAGCCTGCCATCCGCGACGCCAACCTGCGCGTTCTGAAGAAGGGCTATCACTACGGCGAGACGGTGGAGGCCATCGGGGTGCGCTACGAGGTGAGCGAGGCCGCCATGCAACCGGGCACCTATCGGGCCATCCGAGGGGCGGAAGCCCTCGCGCTCGGCCTCGTGGCCGCCCGGGTCAAAAGTGGGTTGAACCTCTTCTACGGGTCCTACCCCATCACGCCGGCGTCGGACATCCTGCACGAGATCAGCAAGCACAAAAACTTTGGGGTCATCACGTTTCAGGCCGAGGACGAGATTTCGGCCGTCGGCTCCGCGCTCGGCGCCAGCTTCAGCGGCAACCTCGGCGTCTGTGCGACCTCGGGGCCCGGGGTGGCGCTCAAGACCGAGACGATTGGCCTCGGCGTGATGACGGAGCTGCCCCTCGTGGTCATCGACATGCAGCGCGGCGGCCCCTCGACCGGCCTGCCCACGAAGCCGGAGCAGGGCGACCTCCTGCAGGCCGTCTACGGCCGAAACGGTGAGGCCCCGCTCCCGGTGCTCGCCGCGACCTCCCCCGGGGATTGCTTCCACACGGCCTACGAGGCCTGTCGCATCGCGACCAAGTACATGACGCCCGTCATTCTCCTGGCCGACGGCTACCTGGGCAACGGCTCGGAGGCCTGGCGCATCCCCGACACGAGCCAGCTTCCGGACTTTGACGTTCAGTTCGAGACCGAGAAAACGGAGCGGACCGTCTACAAGGACGACGACGGCAACGATCAGTTTTTGCCGTACGTCCGCGATCCGGAAACCATGGCGCGCGTCTGGGCCAAGCCCGGGACGCCGGACCTCGAACACCGCCTCGGGGGGCTGGAAAAGGAGCACAAGACGGGCAACGTTTCCTACGAGGCCGCCAACCACGAGAAGATGGTGAAGATGCGGGCGGAGAAGGTGCAGCGCGTGGCCCAGGACATTCCGCCCACTCGCGTTCACGGGCATCCCGACGGCGACCTGCTCGTGCTGGGCTGGGGCTCGACGAAAGGCGCCATCGAAGAGGCGGTCCAGCGGGCCTGTGAGCAGGGCCTTCGTGTCGGGAGTGTCACGCTCCGCCACGTCTGGCCGCTGCCTTCGGACCTCGAGGCACTCCTCGACCGGTTCGATCACGTGCTCGTGCCCGAGCTCAACAACGGCCAGCTCATCCGCGTCCTCCGAGACCAGTATCGGCGCTCCTTTACCCCGCTCAACAAGATTCAGGGCCGTCCCTTCCGCGCCGAGGAGATCCTGGCGGAGATTGAGGACGTGACGAAGGAAGGGGCCGCGGCCTGA
>CAYXAD010000059.1:0-16000 GCA_964462965.1 uncultured Salinivenus sp. | reverse complement strand
TGCATCCTGGCGCTTCGGGACGAGTTTTTGGACCTACTGCCGGGGGAGCCCCGGGTCGAAGCGGTCGCTGATGCCGTCTATACGTTCGGAGAGTACGTGTCCGAGCGGGCAGAGGCCGGGGTGTTTGACAACGTCGACTGGCAGGAGGGTCGTAGGGACGTCCTGTTGCACGGGCATTGTCATCAGAAGGCCCTCGTCGGAACGGAAGCCACGGAGCAGACCCTGGGGCTTCCGGGGTATCAGGTCGACGCCGTCGATGCGGGCTGTTGTGGAATGGCGGGGGCCTTTGGCTACGAGGCCGAGCACGTAGACGTGTCGAAGCAGATGGCCGAACTGCGCCTCGCTCCTGCCGTGCGTCGCGCGTCGGACGACACCCTCCTAGCCGCCCCTGGCTTTTCCTGCCGCTCTCAAATCAAAGATGTTACGGGCCGGACCGCCTACCATCCCGCAGAGCTGCTGTGGACAGCGCTTTCAGGGGAGCAATTAGATGCAAAGGCCGGTGAGCAGGATTGATTTCCCTGCACACTTTCTATGATGGTGTCCAGAAATGGGGGCATATGGAGGGGGGACGAGGAAGGACCGACCCGTTGTGCTTCTCTTTTTGACGTACAGGGAATATAACCGGACGCTGTAGGAGCAGTAGACGGATGGCGTCAGTTGTTCGTCCACACATTGTTGCTCCGCTCGACGTCCGGAAAGTCGTGCTCGGCGTCAATTTCGACCCGTTGGACGGTTGCATCCCCGACCTCCACCGTGGTGGTCGTAGAGGTGCGTCCCTGCAGCCATACGTCTACGGGGACCGTGTGGGTCACCGTGCGGTTGTCGTTCAGGGTGACCGTTAGCCGGACGGGCATGGGAGCGGTTCCTTCGTCCACCACCGTAATTGCGAGCTGGTCTCCCTGCCGCCGAACGCGGTCGATCGCCTGATCGAGGGTCCAGGTGGTGTCGTACCAGCTGTACCAGAACCAGTCGAGGTCCCGTCCGCTGACACGCTCGACGGTGTTGAAAAAGTCGGAAGGGTAGGGATGCTTGTAGGCCCAGGTGTCGAGGAAGGCCCGATAGGCCTCCCGGAACGTGTCTTCGCCGAGCACACCCCGCAGGGCGACGTGCAGTGTGGCCGGTTTCCGATAGGAGGCGATGACAAATGCATACGGGTCGTAGTGGAAGTTGGACCATCGGCGAATCTCGCCTTCACGGTCATTCAGAGCCGCCACGACGTAGTCCATTCGGTCGGAGGCAACTGCGTCGGAGTCGTCGTAAAAGTCCTTGCGGGCCATGTTTTCGTTGAAAGAGGTCGTTCCTTCATCCATCCAGGTGTAGCGGCGCTCGTTGCTGTTCGCGATCATGGGCATCCACATGTGCGCCAGCTCGTGGGCGGTCACCGCGTAGAGCATCCGCTGAGGGTTGTCATTGTAGTCGCCCATAATGGTCATCATCGGAAATTCCATGCCCCCACCAATGATGCCGCCGCCCTCGACGGCTGTCATGTGCGGCCAGGGATACGGGATGCCCGTGTACTCCGACAGGAAGGAGATCGCGTGCTGCTGATAGCGGGTCACTTCACTCCACTTGGGGGCATTGTCCCGCCAAAAGGTATTGATGTGGGTCGAGTCGACGGTTCCATCGTCATCGCGGTCCCCAGCAGCGGTGCGGGCGGCCTCCCAGTGGCTGTTACGGGAGAGGGAAAAGGCCACGTCGCGCACGCGATCGGCCGTAAACCTCCAGGTGAGCGAGTCGTCTTCCGCCTCGACCGTCCCTCGCTGATCGGGAGCGAGAATCTGAGTGGTCGAGTCGCTGGCGTACGCCTGCTGACGCCGAGTGCGCGTTTCGTCCGTAAGCACAGAGTCGGCATTTTCGAGCTGTCCTGTAGCTTGAATGATCCACTCGTCCGGGGCTGTCACGGAGAGAGAGTAGTCGGCGAAGTCGGCATAAAACTCGGCCCGACCCAGGAACGGCTCGTCCATCCACCCCGTCACGTCGTCGTAAACGGCCATTTGTGGATACCAGTAGGCCAGAAAGAGCAGAGTATCCCGGCTGTAGCCCATTCTGCCTCCGGCCCCGGACTGGGGAATGGTAAACGACCAGTCCACCTCGATCGTCACTGTGGTGTCGGGGACGATGGGGGCCTCGGGCACGAGGATCAGCTGTGTGTTTTCGACCTGATAACCCGGACCGTTCTCCTCCTCGGAAAGCCTCGTGTTCTCGACAGCGACGCGCTCGAGCGTTATTCCCCCCGTTACCTCCGCCTGTTCATTTCGGGTCACCCCGGGCTTGTGGAAATTTTGCAGCAGCTCCAGGCGCAGGCGGTCGAGCGTATCGGGAGCATTGTTGGTGTAGCTGATCGTTGCGGATCCCTCGAGCCGCTTGTCGTCCGGAAAGACCCGTGCTTCGAGGTCATACGTGGCGTCTTGTTGCCAGTAGTGGGCTCCCGGGTGCCCGGTCGTCGTTCGGGTGTCGTTTTCGACGGCGTTCGAAAAGCCCGGCTCTTCAGAGGGCGCATGAGGGAGCGGTCGTTCGGGAGCAACCTCTGAAGGGGCAGGCGCCTCTTCGCTCGAAGGGGGAGGGGGAGAGGGATCCGAGGTCGAAGCACATCCGGCGAGCAGGAGCGCTAGACTGAGAGGGGCGAAACAGCGGTAGAGGAGCGACATGAGGAAACGGCTGATGGCGGTCGAAGTGGGCTGCAAAACGAAAGCTCAGGCCCCGGGGATGTTTCTCTCCCGGAACCTGAGCGAAGGGGGACTACGCAAACGTCAGCCGGATCCTACTGCTGCTGGAACGTGGACGGTGCGTGATGGCTGGCCAGTTCCTGTGAGGACGGCCAAAGCGACAAGGCCTCCTGAACGTAGGGATCCGTTTGATTTAGGATGCGGCGTGCCGTTCCGCTTCCATACAGGCGCTGAGCGAGGAAGCCCTTGATCCGGTTGGCAATCAGGTCCTCATTCTCTTCGGCGACCGACTGCGTGAAGATTTGCTCCTTCGAATTGGCCTCCTCTGCATTTTGGGTGAAGGTCACTCCCTCTTCTTTGGCAAAGTCCCAGAAGGCGGCCAAGACCTCGTCAGAGACCTCGTACGACTCGCGGAAGTCCTCTTCACGATTCTGCCACGACCCCCGCAGTTCCTTCTCGTGTTCAGAGAACCATTTCGTGGCGAATGCAAAGTCGAGACCGCTTGTGCGCACGAAGTAGTCGAAGGTGCTGGTGTCCGGTTGGACGATGTAATCCGGGAGGATCCCGCCGCCCCCAAACACCTTGCGGCCGTGATCGGTCTGGTAGGTCAGCGAATCGGGAATGCTGTTCTTGTACTCGCTGACATTGAAGACCCCGCCCTCATAATGGGCAAACTTATTTTCAGCGTAGCTTTGCATGTTGCCTTGTTCGTAGGGCGTCTGGATGAGCCGTCCGACCGGGGTGTAGTAGCGACCGACCGTCATCTGCATGAGGCTCCCATCGTTCAGTTCGAACTGCTTCTGCACGAGGGCCTTGCCGAAGGTGCGTTCCCCGACGATCAGGGCTCGGTCGTGGTCCTGCAGGGCCCCCGAAATAATTTCACTCGCCGAGGCCGACTGGCGATTCACGAGCACAATGACCGGTTCCTGTTCCAAGGCATCCCCCGAGGAAGCTCGATGCTGGTAATCCATGTCGGAGCTACGCCCTTTTGTCTTGACGATCGTCATGCCTCCTCCGAGCATCTCGTCGGCAATCTGGACGGCCGACTTCATGACTCCACCGGGATTGCTGCGCAGGTCGAGGAGGAGTCGATCCATGCCTTGATCGCGGAGCGTTTTCAACTCCTCCAAGAATTCGTCGTGGGTCGTCATAGCGAACCGGTCAATCTTAATGTAACCGGTTTGGTCGTCCACCATGTACGCCGAGTTAATGGAGTGCAGCGGGATCTCGTCCCGAGTGATGGTAAAGGTGATACGTTTGTCGGAGACCGGGCGGTACACGGTCATCGAGACCTCCGTCCCAATTTCTCCTTTTAAGCGGTCCTGAATGTCGTTGGACGTGAGGTCGATCTGTGAGCCGGCGGCGGGATCTCCTTCGATGGCGACGATGCGATCACCAGCCATCACCCCCACCTTTTCACTCGGGCCGTCAGCCACGGGGGAGATGACCCGGGCCGTATCGTTGACGACCTCGAAGAGAATGCCTACCCCTCCAAAGGAGCCTTCATATTGATCCTGCACATCTCGAGCGTCTTCGGCTGAGATATAGCTCGAGTGCGGATCCAGACCGTTCAACATTCCCTTTACGCCTTCCTCTGCGACCTCGCCTGCATCCACCGAATCAACGTAGCGTCCGTTGATGAGGACGAAGGCCCGTTTGATCTTCTCAAATTGCTTGAGTGCGTCGTCGTCAGAAAGGTAGGAATCGATCTGAACTCCCAGCACTGCTCCAAACAGGATCAGTGCAACGGCCGGGAGAATGTGATATCTGCTTAACCGCTTCATAGGCGCGTCGTGCGAGAGAGTGGTGGATCAGTGAACGGGAGGGAGGCAACGGGCAAATGAATAGCTCCTGCGTTGATCGCCAAGGAATCAGGGGGAACGAGTCACCTCCACAAACACACTTCCTCTATATTTAAAACATTCCAATTTGTTGCATGTCGATCCATTCGTTATTCGAAAAGTCAGAGGGGGAAGAAGGAAACGCGAACGTTCGTCACTGGCTCGCTTATGATCACGTAGGAGAAAGTCAGTCCTTTGCAGGAAGGGTTGAATGCCGTTCGTTCCGAGCCTCCAGTAACGAGCCGGTCCCGATTATGATTTCAGACGCCACGGTTGACCGCTACTATTACATCTTCGACAGCCGCAGGCATCGGGCCCTTGTGATGGATCGGGCGACCGGGGAGGAGTACGCTTGGGATACGACGCCGCGGGCGCAACTCATTGCCTACGTCGACAACCGGTGCTCTCCGGATACGCTCCGCCACTTTGCGCGCTGGTGTGCTTCACAGACCAATGCAGCGGCTGCGCCTCTCCATACTGCCACCGGGCAACTCTGGTCGGTGAGTCAGCGTGACGACGTGTCGGCCTGGAGGCGAGCCCGACAGCGGACGGTCGATGCCGTGGTTCTCGCCGCGGCCCTCGGCTTGCCCAAAGGGCAGCCTGCGTCGGCGCGCTTGCTTTCCGTGCAGGCCTGTACGCATCCGGAGCCTACACTGGCTGCCCTGGATGCAGCGCATATGAGCGAGCGGTGGGCCGAATTTTGCTCGGAGCGCAATTCTGCCACGGCGGCTCGGGCGATGCGTCAACGTCACATCGACCGGCTCCTAGATACCCTCCAGTCCTCCTAAGGGCTCTTCGGGGACGTTCTCTCATCGTTTCGTTTCCTTTTGACGACCGCGTATGCTTTTTGTCTCCATTGTGCTCGACGGGGTGGGGATTGGTGCACAACCGGACGCTGATCGATACGGCGACGCGGACAGCCATACCCTCGGGCACGTCTGCAAAGCAACACAGCCCGATCTCCCCAATCTCGCTCGCCTCGGTCTCGGCTGCATTGCAGACCTCGAGGGAATCCCTTGCCCTACGCATCCTCGGGCCCGATACGGCCGGATGCGAGAGGTCTCTGCCGGAAAAGACAGCACTACTGGGCATTGGGAACTGGCCGGGTTGCGCCTCGAAACCCCTTTTCCGACGTATCCCGACGGCTTTCCTCCAGCGGTTGTCGAGGCATTCGTGTCGGCCACGGGGTGTGGTGGGGTCCTCGGCAACCGAGCTGCCTCCGGCACGAAGATCGTCCAGGCCCTCGGGGCCGAGCACGAGCGGACCGGACATCCGATTCTCTATACCTCCGCCGACAGTGTCTTTCAGCTGGCTGCTCACAAGGAGGTCGTGCCGCTCGAGACGCTCTACGACTGGTGCCGCACTGCTCGTTCGGAGGTGTGTGTCGGGGAGCACGCTGTGGGGCGCGTCATCGCACGACCCTTCGTCGGGGCGCCCGGGGCCTACGAACGAGTGTCTGACGAACGCCGTGACTTTTCCCGTCGGCCGGAGGAGACGCCGCTACAGGAGGCGCTCGGAAACCACGGCGTCCGAACGGTCGCAATCGGAAAGATCTACGACCTATTTGGGCGGACGGGGTTTGATACGGCCATCAAAACGGGCAGCAACACGGAAGGCATCGACGCCCTCCTGGACCAGATTCGAAGCTATCGAGCCAACCCTCACCCTACCTTCCTCTGGGCAAATCTCGTCGACTTCGACCAGGAATACGGGCACCGGAACGACCCGGAGGGCTTTGCCGCGGCCCTGGAGGCATTCGATCGGGCGGTGCCGTCGCTTCTCGAGGCACTCCCCCCGGAGGGACGGCTCGTCCTCACGGCGGACCATGGCAACGACCCGACCACCGGCAGTACCGATCACGCCCGCGAATACGTGCCGCTGCTGGACGTCACGCCGGGGACGGATGGAGCCCCGCAGGCGGCAAATCTCGGTACGCGGTCCTCTTTTAATGACCATGCCGCGACCGTCGCCGAGTGGTTTGGCGTGCCGTTTCAGACCGCCGGTGTTCCATTCGGGCCTTCGCGGGCCCCTGCACGATCCTGACGGAAGAGGGCCTATTCGTTGCCCGAGTCGTCACTCCCGATCAGGGGCACAAATCGAAAGGAGTGAAATTCCTCCCGGTCGTAGTCGTGAGGACCCGCCCCCGACCGGCGCACCCGGGTCATGGTCTGTCCCCCGCTTCCGCCCACCGGGATGACGAGGCGGCCGCCGGGGTGGTCGTTCGGCTCTCGCAGCTGCCGGAGCAGAGGATCGGGGATGGTGGGGGCCGCCGCCGTTACGACAATTCCGTCGTAGGGAGCAAAGGCGCGCCACCCCTTCGTTCCGTCGCCATGTTGGGCACGAACCTTATAGCCGAGCTCGTCGAGGAGGGCGGCCGTGCGAGAAAGAAGAGACTCGTGCCGCTCGACGGTGAAGACCCGGGCCCCCATCTCACAGAGGACGGCGGCCTGGTAGCCGCTCCCCGTGCCTACTTCGAGGACGCGATCGTTGGGCTGGACCTCGAGGAGAGACGTTTGATAGGCGACGGTGAAGGGTTGGGAAATGGTCTGATTCAGGCCGATGGGGAGGGCTTCGTCGGCGTAGGCCCGGTTTTGGAGCGCGGGGTCGACGAACTTGTGACGCGGGACGGCCTGGATGGCGGCCAGGACCCGCTCGTCCCGGATGCCTCGGTCGTGGAGCTGCTCGACGAGCCGCTGGCGCTGCTGCCGAAATTTCCGGTCGTCTTTGTCGTTTGGGGCGGAGTGGGCCATGGGGGGTAATCCGAGTCTGTGAAGGATTTCCCACGCTCAGGAAAGAGCAGACGTCTGGAGGCTGGTCTGGGACGTCGGCTGACCGGTTAAGGCGCTCGTGAGATACGTACGCAGTTCATCCGGGGTAATGTTGGAAATCAGGGCCCCGTCGCGCGAAACGCTGATGTTGCCAGTTTCTTCCGATACGACCACGACGAAAGCGTCGGTCTGCTCCGTTAGGCCCACCGCGGCACGGTGGCGCAGGCCGAGCTGGGGGCTCAGCTTCATGCTCGTCGACACAGGAAGGATGCAACGAGCCGCCTCGACGCGACGGTCATTGATGATGACGGCCCCGTCGTGCAGCGGGTTCTGACCGTAAAAGATCGACAGGAGGAGGTCGTGCGAGACTTCTGCCTGTAGCAGCTTGCCCGTCTCTACGTAACTCCGCAGGCCGGTACTTCGCTGAAAGGCAATGAGGGCCCCAATGTTGCGTTTGCTCATTTCTTCGACGGCCGCGACCGTCTCGTCGATAATTTGATCCTGGTCCGTTGTGGCCACAAACCGACGGATGATTGGATTTTTGCCCAATAGAAGCAGCAGGCGTCGAATTTCCGGCTGGAAAATAATGATGACCGCCAGCACAAACACCTGATTGAAATAGCTGAAGACGGTCGTGAGCACGGTCATGTTGGCCAGCTCGACTACGAGCTGGATCAGGAAGAGCGCCCCGAGGCCGAGGGCAATCTGCACGGCAATGGTGCCCCGCATCAGGCGATACAGCTGATAGAGGATGTAGGCGACGACGGCGATTTCGATGGCGTCGCCAATCCCAAACCGGATGATCTCAAAAAACCTCACGGGCCGCTGGAACCGTCTTGAAAGGGGAACAGTGTGTCGCGAGGGCCCACAACGGGCCAAAGCGAAGAGGGGAGTCAGTGTTGATGAAGTGTAGCGTCCAGCACACGCAGCATCTGGACCGTGGGGGCCACGTCGTGAGCGCGAACGAGGGTCGCCCCTCGCATCACGGCCACTGCGGTTGATCCCAGCGTCCCGAAGAGGCGTTCCTCGACGGGGGCCGGTTGGTCGGGCGTGCCCAGGGTGGCACCGATGGTGCTCTTCCGGGACACCCCGACGAGGACCGGACGATCCAGCGCCAGGAACTCGTCGATCTCGTTGATGAGGCGCAGATTCTCGCGGTTGGATTTGCCAAAACCAAAGCCGGGATCAATCACGACATGGTCAACGCCTGCATCCACGGCAGTTTCCACCGATTGGGCAATGGCATCGCGCACCTCGGCCGTGACGTCGTCATAGGACCGAGATTGCGTCAATCCCCCGGGCTCCCCTACCGAATGCATCACCACGAGAGGGGCATTCTGGTCGGCGGCCGCCTCTGCAATCTCTGGATCATACCGCAGGCCGGTAACGTCATTTACGATGTGAGCGCCGGCATCCAGCGCCGCTCGGGCCACCTCGGACTTGTATGTGTCAATCGAGATCAGCGCGTCGGGAAACCGGTCGACGAGGGCCTCAATCACGGGAAGGACGCGATCGAGCTCTTCGGCAAGGGGCACGGGGGTCGCTCCGGGACGGGTCGACTCGCCGCCCACATCAATGATCGAGGCACCCTCACTCAACATCTCGGCAGCGTGCGAGATGGCGTCTTCAACTGCTATGTATTCTCCCCCGTCGGCAAACGAGTCGGGAGTGACGTTTAGAATTCCCATTACGTGGGCACCGGACACCTCGGGACTTCCGGGCCGGCAATCGAGAGGGCGGCCTCGGCAGTCGAGTACGAAGCGATCAGTGGGAAAGGCGTCGGGATCGAACTGAGCCGGGGGCATAGAGCTAGGGGTGAGGGGGAGAGCAAACGGGAGGGCACAAGAAAACAATTCCCGCTGCGAACATTTGCGATAACAAAGTATACACAGAGCGTCATCGAGACGAGATCCCTCGGCTCGTTTTTGTGAAAAATTTTGACGTTTCGAGATTCCCTCGGGCCCTACGATCTTTCAAATCTCTTCTCGTTTTTCGTTGATGGACGAGTTGGTACGCTCTGCATTGCGGTGGATTGATCCGCTGAAACGGATCGAAGGATTTAAAGAACATCCTGTATCGACGCAGCGGAAACTCCTGCGTCGTCTCCTTTCTCGTGCTTCAGACACGGAATGGGGGCGCCATTACAACTTTGGAGAGATTGCCGAAGCCTCGGATGTCGTTGCCGCGTATCAGGAGCAGGTGCCCCTTCATACCTACGAGGACATCGAGGCGGATGTGGCGCGGGTGCGGGAAGGCACCGCCGACGTCATGTGGCCGGGCACGGTTACCAATTTTGCCGTTTCCAGTGGCACGGTCTCCGAGGGAAAGGTCATTCCCATTACCGACGAAACGGTGGACTACAACCGAGCCTTTAGCGTGGGGACCGGGTTGAACTATCTCGCTAAAACCCTCGACGGGCGTTTTTTAGGGGGCAATCACCTTACGCTTCCGGGTCGTGTCGAGGAAGATCCGAACTATCCAGGGACCCAGGCCGGAGAAATTAGTGGCATCCTGGCCGAGAATGCCCCCGGATTTTTCAGCAGCCTCTTTCAGGCCGTTCCGAACGAGGTTGCCTTCTTGCCGAGCTGGGAGGAAAAGCTCGAGGCCATTGCCAAGCGGACGGTCGATCAGGACATTCGCCTCGTGGTGATGGTGCCCACCTGGGCCCTTCTGCTCTTCGAGAAGCTCATCTCCGTCCACAATGAACGTTACGACGCCACGGCCACGACGGTGAGTGACGTGTGGCCAAATCTACAGGTCTTCATTTCGGGCGGGGTGGCGCTTCGCTCCTATCGAGGATTAATCGAAGAAAAGATCGGCCACGACATCGATTTCGTGGAGACCTACGGGGCCTCCGAGGGCTTTTTTTCGTTTCAGGACGAGCTGGATGATCCGTCCATGCTCCTGCATCTCGACAATGGGGTCTTCTACGAGTTCGTGCGGCTGGACGAGAAGGAGGAGGATGATCCTCGTCGGTATACAATTGCCGACGTCGAGCCCGGCGTGCGGTACTCACTGTACGTCACCTCCTGTAGTGGCCTTTGGGCCTACGAGGTGGGAGATGTCGTACGGTTTACCGAAACGTTTCCGCACAAGATTACTGTGGCGGGACGAACGAGTGAAATGATTGACCGCTACGGAGAGGCCATCTACGGGGACGAAGTTCGGGCCGCCCTCCAGGAAGCCTGCGACGCCACGGGGGCCCACGTGGTCGACTTCCACGTGGCGCCGCAACCGTCGACCAATGGCGAACAGCCGGGGCACGAGTGGCTCGTCGAGTTTGATCAGGCCCCCGACGACCTCGATGACTTCGAGCACGCCCTCGACGAGTACCTTCAGGAGGTGAACCGCCACTATTACATTCGACGAGACGGGGGAGCGATCACCGGGCCTCAGGTTTCGGCGCTTCCGGAGGGAGCATTTTACAACTGGCTGAAGGTGACAAAAGATAACATTAGCGGACAAACCAAAGTGCCACGAATGAGTGAAAATCGTGAGGTTGCCGATGGTGTACTGGCAACTGTCGAATGATGGCATTGACTTTGACCGGTCTGCAGTTGGATCTGAACTCGTTTATCTGGAACAACGGCTTCGATCGCTCGTGATGAGATCGCGGCATGCCGGTGGTTCCTTTCAGACTCGTGCTCTCTCGAGTTTGGATGGATCTGCACTTGATCGCCAGTAACATGGCGCGGCTCCCGATCGGCACCGCGGGCGACCTGCCTGTCCCACCCTACACCACTACCAACATTTCCACCACCCACAACCGACAGGAGCCATATGCAAGTTTCTCGCGAGCAACGGATGTTGGACCAGTATCTCCAGGAAATTGGAAAGATCGATCTTCTCGAGCCGGAAGAGGAGGTTGAGCTGGCCCGACGCATCAAGGACGGCGACGAGGAAGCCCTTCACCAGCTCTGTCGTGCCAATTTGCGCTTCGTCGTCTCCGTTGCAAAGAAGTATCAGGGCCAGGGCCTGTCGCTGGCCGACCTGATCAACGAAGGCAACTACGGCCTCATCAAGGCCGCAAAGCGCTTCGACGAAACGCGCGGCTTTAAATTCATCTCCTACGCGGTCTGGTGGATTCGCCAGGCCATCCTGCAAGCCCTCGCCGAGCAAAGCCGCGTGGTGCGTCTTCCGCTCAACCGCATCGGCACGATCTCGAAGATTCGAAAGGCCAGTGCCCGGCTTCAGCAGGACCTCGATCGCAAGCCCAACATCGAGGAGCTGGCCGAGGAGCTCGAGATCGACGTCCAGAAGGTGCGCGAGGCGATGCAGCACACGAGTCGCCACCTTTCGATGGATGCGCCCTTCAACGAGGAGGACGACAACAGCCTCCTCGACGTGCTTCCGGACGAGGAGAGCGACTCCCCCGACGAGGAAATGCTTGAGGAGTCGGTCAAGATCGACATCGAACGAGCACTCAGCATGCTTCACGATCGCGAGGCCGAGATCACGCGTCTCTACTTCGGCATCGGTCGCGAGCATCCGCTGACGCTCGAAGAGATCGGCAAACGCTTCGATCTCACCCGTGAGCGGGTTCGGCAGATTAAGGAGAAAGCCCTCCGGAAGCTGCGCCAGCGCCACAGCCGACAGGACCTGCAGCCGCACTCGGACAACCAGTAACGGCGGCGTAGCGTGTTTTTCGAGGCCCTCTGACGATCGGTGGTCGGTAGCGTCATTTCCTGGGCTCCGAAGGGAGGTTTCCTCACTATACCCGCTTTGGGGAATTAACACTTGTAACAATCTCTTACGCGCTTCCTACGCACCCCTCTTGGGCGCACTCTTCGCTGAGTGCGTCCTTTTTTATTGCGTGCCTCTCTGGGAGCGGGAGGGAAGAAGAGGCATACGCCTCAGAAGCTGTTTGTGCAGAGCAGTCCCCGCGTAGCAAGTTGCACTGTCGTTTGCTATAAGGGGAGGGAGGAGCTCGGTACATTCACCGATCCCCGTACATATAACCGGAGGAGCATGCCGGAGGGCAGCGGATAGAGCCGACGGCCGGGGGCTTCGTTGGAGGGGGAGTGCAACCGAACTGTCAGACCGTGTTTTCCTTCGTGCCTCGGAGCGACGAGCGGCAGGACTGGTCTGCCCCTCGCCTCCGATCTCGGGTGTCTCCGCGGGCGTAGAGCAAGGGGCTGCACGCTCGACGGGCCCACTCGAAGGTGTTGAACACTCCCGTCGGCCGCTACTGCGTAATCATCACGTGCGCCCAGGGCTCACCGGGGGCCATGAGCCACGGCTCGGTTCCCTGAGGTTGGGTCGGCAGTCCCATTGATTCTTCCGTGGCGTAGGGCGCATAAATGACGTGGAGCGCCGAGGCGTCTCGTACAGAGTCGGCCTCTGCATCGTATGCATCGGCGGGTCCCGAAAGATTGTAGAGCGCCATTGGTCGCTCGGGCATTTCGAGCGTGCCTTCCTCAATTTCAGCACGTCGAATGCTGTCGACGGCGGCTCCGGAGTGGCCCTGTTCTCGAAGTTCCCGACCCCGCTTCATGAAGGGCGCGAGGGCCTCGTGGTAACAGGCGACGTGAAACTCCTCCTCCTGTGGATCGTCAGCCAGGCAGATGAGAGTGCCCTCTCCCTCTCGGAGAGTCGTCAGCTCGAGCTGGTCGTCGTACCCGAGTACCGTGGCGGCGTCGCGCATGGGGGCCGGAGCTGCCTTCACGGCCGCTGCGATTTGCTGATCATCGGTAGGGGGAGACTGGGCCTGTGTGCCACATGCACTCAAAAGGAGAACGGACAGGAGAGCAATGGGCAGACATCGAAGAATCATGGCTAGTTGGACGAAGGGGAAAGGGCACGTGCCTCTGTAGGATACAAACAGGCGTACTTCTTTTCAGGCCGTGCCCTTTCTTCGTCCTGATGGTCCTTGATGCCGGTCCGTGTGGAAGGACTTCAGGAACGAAACAGAGACCCACAACAGGGCGGAGGCCCGATTCGACGCTTGGACTTCCTGTTGCTGTTGGGGGGACGGAAGTGTGTCGGAGGCTGTGCATCCTTCTCGTCTACGGAGTGCAATTTGGAGGGGCTGCGCCGCTCGCCACGCCGCCGCACTCTTCGGACCTTCGCGACCCCATCTCTCCTTCGTTCTTCTCCGCAGCGATCGGTACGGCGGTCTTCTGACCGAGGGCAGGGGCCTCCCCCGTTCTCTCCTCCTCCAGAGGTCAAGACTGGGGGGCAGTCGCTTCGAGCTTCTCGAGCAGGGCCTCTCTGTTGAGATCGTAGATGAACAGAGGGGTAAACACTTCTCCGGACTGGTCGGTGATGTCGTCCCCCGCTCTCATGTATCCATCCTCGTCGACCCGGAGATACTGTGACTCGGACAGTCGTTCTGCCGTTTTGCCCTGGACGTTCCAGCTCGAGGAGGCCCACCGAAAGCCATATTTCCGGAGGGTGTCGGCAATGGCGAGATACCCGAGCGCCGTCTCGTTGCTCAAATCCACGAGAAACGGCTGGGCCGGCTTGCAGCTGCTGGCGTGAACGTCGGCGTCGGGAGCATCTCCCTCGAGAATGTCGTCGATTTCCTGAAGGATGGCTTCTACTCCCTGCCGATAGAAATAGCTGGCGTTGAAGCCAAATCGGTAGTTCTTGTCGATGTTGGTCCCGTAGGCAAACGTTCCGTCTTCTCGGACGAGGAAAAAGTCTACATCTTGAAGAAGCGGATCCTCGTCGTCGGAGGTGAGGGAACCGGTGCAGGTGTACCCGTAGTCGTAGAGAAGGTCACCGATGGCTCGATAGCCGAGTTCGTCGTGATACCGTAGATCGATAACAAACTCCTTAGAGGGTAGCAGTACGGAATCGCTCATGGCCAAGTGCTTTGAGTAGTGCGTAGGTTTCTATCGCGGTCGGCCTGAGTCGTCCTGGGCGTTTTTGAGACGGTGCACACAGGGTTGAGCCCCGGCCGACGCGTCGAGTTGAATCCGATACAAAGGCCATGCCTCCAGGGCACCTGTCTCTACAGATGGACCCTCGAGGGGAGGAATGGGAGGGTTGTTGAGGAACGTTTCCAGAGGGACGCCGAATCGGAGCCGGAGGAGAGATGGAGAGCTCGTCTTCCCCGTAAGAGGCTTCAGTGCGCGTATGAGGCGCTACGTTGGGCTGCTCTACCGATGGATCCTGGACGTTCCGTTGGGCGAGACGCTCGATCACCCGCTCAAAGGGGGAGACCGACGTAGACATCGAATATGTTGAACTGCTCGTTCGGGCGTCTCCCCCTGTGACAGCCTGGAAGGGATTATTACACTTTCCGGAAAAAGCTGCTTGCTGGGCGGGTTAGCACGTCGTGCCAGAGATTTAGAGGGATGTCCCGAAATTCCTTTTACGGGAGAGAGGACTTCTCCTTGTGGCCGCTCTTCTACGTGCTTCGAAAATGGATTCCGTTCAGAGGCTGCGAGTGGCGCTGGATGCCTGCTGGTGTGTAATAGATGTTACATGAATGTAAACAAGAGAGGTCAGTGTCCGGCGAAGGACCTGGGACGATGACGGGAGTCCTTTCTGCTTTTTTGTCTCGCCTTGGGGCGCAGGAGTGGAGTCACCTTCGGCGCATCTACGTCATCGAAAGGTGGACGATTGAGGAATGCTCCTGACAGATGTTCGAATGTCCGAGAGGGGACAGCCGGGAAAGCGTTCAGTACGGACGCATTTAACCTCACTTCCTTGCCGCCCTGCGGTCCCCATCAAGAAGTGAAGGGATAGGAGAGTCGGGCCGGACGACGAGAGGAGGGAATCGGAGAAAGACGTTTCCGCGTCTCTTTGACGGAGTTCGCCCCACAGATCCCCCACAACGACGAGCGTCCGTCCAGTTCAGAGTGCTCCGCTCGGTAAAACCGGAGCGATTAGAACAAATGAACCTCGCTGCTCTTTTTCCGCCTCACCAAGTCCCCCATTCCCATGGATTTGTCCGTACGCGTCGTCCTCGGACTCATTGCCGCCCTCTTGATTGGATACATGTTGTACCGGGCGTTCTGGCGAGCCCCTTCTCCTGAGGAAGGCGGTTCTTCGGGGACCCATGGTGGAGGACACACCGAAGACCAGCCCGACGCGACCGGAGAACCCGGATCCCCACCTGCGGAATAACGGACGCTCCGCGGACGTGCCAGCGGTCAGTTGAAAATAATGCGCTGTCTGCGCAGGTCCCAGGGGGGAAGATCAGGGCCGTAGCCCGGGAGGAGTACGTCCTCCTTGTGTTTGACCCACGAAACTCCATTCTCCGTGGTCAGCGTTGTCGAGGCGATGGGGACGAACTGGTGCTCCCACTCGTGTGGTGTTGCGGGGCGATCAGAAGTGACTTCGAGAGAGAGGGACGGAGGAACTCGAAACGCCGTTCGGGCGGACTGGCGTCGGGATTGAAGGTAGCAAATGGCGAGGATGTTCAGGCCGAGAGAGACGGCGCAGAGAAGCACGAGGACCATAGACCCTCCGAGGTTAGATTGAACCTTTCCTGGAGGGGTAGTCTACGGCGACAGAGAGAGGAAAAGGCAATCGGAATGGAGAAACCTCCCTTGCTCCTCTGGCGACAAGAGGTGTTCGGGGCAGGACAGCAAAATTTTGCTACCAGAATAAAACAAAAAACGGCTCATCCCGGAGGAGCCGAGATGAGCCGCAGGGTGCGCTCGGGAGGATTCGAACCCCCGACCTTCGGTACCGCAAACCGATGCTCTGTCCGACTGAGCTACGAGCGCAGGAAATAGTAAGTGTAAAAGGAACCGATCCGTGTGTCCTAAGG
>CAYXAD010000058.1:0-16047 GCA_964462965.1 uncultured Salinivenus sp. | reverse complement strand
CACAAGCACAACGAGCAACCCCGTGGCCATGGGATCCAACGTGCCCGCATGCCCTACCTTTTTTACATTGGAACGCCGACGAATCTTCCGCACGACATCGTGGGACGTGGGCCCCTCGGGCTTGTCGATCAGAAGCACAGCCCCATCCTCAAACGAAGCCGGAAGCTCCGACTTCTGATACACCATCTCGGAAGGAATGTCTCGCTGGGCGGCACCGGACGGCACTGATTCAGAGACGATCGGAAGAGGTGCGATCATTAAGGTGTTATTCGGTGGGGTTCGAGTCGTCCCCCGACTCCCCTGTGCGCCGCTGGCGCTCCTCCCGAATCCGGTCGAACAAGTTCTCCATGCGTTTGGCCCGTTGAAGCGACTCGTCGAGGAAGAATTTGAGCTCCGGAATTTCCCGAACCTGATGCCGAATGCGAGAAGCGAGCTGCTCTCGAATCTGCGGAGTGAGGGCCTTAAGCTGCTTAAAGGTGGCCTCTCGCTTCTCCGAGGTATCCCCCATGACACTCGCGTAGACGTAGGCAATCGACAGATCACCCGTCACGCGAGCGTGGGTAATGGTCACCATCGGCTGCAGCTGATCTGCATACTCCCGCTGCAGGATCAGGGCAACTTCTCGCTGAACTAACTCTGCGATCTGTTCCGTGCGGATACTCATGTCCAGACGCATACTCGTGGTCATCTCACAACGAATCGCCGGAGGAGAGTGAACCTCCCAAAAGACCTTCTCTTAGACCTCGAGTTCTCGCTTCTCTTCCACGATCACGTAGGATTCGAACTCGTCTCCCACCTTGACATCGTTGAAGTTCTCGATGGACAGACCACATTCGTAGCCACTCTGGACCTCCTTCACATCGTCGTCGAAGCGTTTCAGGGAAGAGATGTCTCCCTCGTAGACCACAACGCCGTCGCGGACGACGCGAATCTTGTGGTTTCGGTTCAGGGTGCCTTCAGTGACGTAACAACCGGCCACCATTCCGACGTCGGGCACCTTGAAGGTATCCCGGACCTCGGCCCGGCCCCGCGTTTCTTCCCGTCGCTCGGGGGAGAGAAGCCCTTCAAGCGCATCGCGTACGTCCTCAATGGCGGAGTAAATAACGGAGTAGGTCCGGATGTCGACCTCTTCGCGGGCTGCCGCCTCGCGGGCTCCAGAGGTGGGGCGGACCTGGAAGCCGAGGATGATGGCATCAGAAGCCCGAGCCAGCATGACGTCACTTTCCGTCACGGCCCCGACCCCGCTGTGGATAATGTTGACCGCTACCTCATCCGTCTTCAACTTCAGGAGGGCATCGGAAAGAGCCTCGACCGATCCACCCACGTCTCCCTTGATGATGAGGTTGAGTTCGTGGAACTCGCCTTCGGCCATTCGACGGCTGACCTGATCCAGAGAGACCTGACTCTGGCGGCGCAGCTCCTGTTCGCGGTGAATCCGCTGGCGCTCCTGCGCAATCTCGCGCGCCTCGCCTTCGGACTCGAGGACCTGGAACTGGTCTCCGACGTCCGGAGAGCCGTCACATCCAAGAACGAGAGCCGGCTGCGACGGACCAACGGCCTCAATTCGATTATCGCGCTCGTCGAACATCGCACGGACGCTCCCGCTGTGGATGCCCGCCAAGAAGGGATCTTCCACTTCGAGGGTTCCATTCTGAACGAGCACCGTAATGACGTTCCCGCGCCCCTTTTCGAGCCGACTTTCGATCACCACTCCAGAGGCTTCTCGATTCGGGTTGGCCTGCAGCTCCATGATCTCGGATTGGAGAACCACCTTTTCGAGAAGACCGTCAATCCCTTCTCCCGTCTCCGCAGAGACCTCAGCGGACTGAACGTCACCGCCGTATTCCTCGACGAGGACGTTGTGCTCCGCAAGTTCGGCGCGAACGCGCTCGGCGTCTGCCTCCCGCTTGTCCATCTTGTTGATGGCGACCACAATGGGCACATCCCCCGCCTGGGCATGGTTGATGGCCTCAATCGTCTGGGGCATCACCGAATCGTCCGCCGCCACGACTAGGATGACGATGTCTGTGGCCTTGGCGCCTCGGGCACGCATGGCCGTAAAGGCCTCGTGACCCGGCGTGTCGAGGAAGGTGATGGCGGAATCGTCGTGATCAGTAAGCTCCACGTAGTGAGCACCGATGTGCTGCGTAATGCCGCCCTCTTCCCCGGCCACCACGTTGGCGTTGCGAATGTAGTCGAGGAGCGAGGTCTTTCCGTGATCCACGTGACCCATCACGGTAACGACCGGTGCACGAGGTTCGAGATCTTCGGGATCGTCCTCGTCGATCTCGAGGGCACTTTCGGGCTGTTCATCGACGAATTCGACCTGCATGTCGTATTCGTCAACGACGAACTCGATGGTCTCCTGGTCGAGCCGCTGGTTGATGGACACCATCATCCCGGCATCGAACAAGGTGTCGATGACGTCACTCACCGGCTCCCCCATCAGATTGGCGAGCTCTCCCGTGGTGACGAATTCCGTAACCTCGAGAATATTTTCCTGCTCGCGCTTTCGCTCACGGCGGCGCTGACGCTGCTTCTCGTGACGCTCTCGACGGCGTCGGCGTCGGCGCTGACGTTCCCGACTGGCGCCCTGCTCCAGCTCCTGCAGGGTTTCCTGAATGGTCTGCTCGACGTCTTCTTCGTCGGGGCCTCGGTCCTTTTTCTTTTTCTTCTTCCGGCCTTGTTTCTTCTTCTGCTGCTTCTGCTTGTCCTTCTCCTCTTTCGACTCGTCCTTCTCGTCTTTGTCTTTTTGCTTCTGCTTTCGCTTGCGCTTCCGTTTCCGCCGGCGCAGGTGATCCTGGTCCATCTTGCCGACGACCTGCGGACCACTGAGGCGATAGCGATTGGCCTTGAGCGTTCCTTCCTCCTCTTCCCCTTCCTCTTCGGCCGTGTCGGCCTCCTCCGTTTCGGCGGTCGCCTCGGTCTCTACTTCAGCGTCTGAAGGCGTAGAACCCTCTACGTCCACTTCGCCCTCGATCTCGTCGGGGGAAGGCGCTTCCTCTGCATCCGCTTCTTCGGCCTCAGCGGGAGCCTCTTCCGCAACGGTGGCGTCCTCAGTCTCCGCCTCAATCTCGGGCTCTGCCTCCTGAGTCGCCGGTTCGGCCGACTCTTCATCAGAGGCGGTTTCCTCGACGTCAGCCTCCGCGTCGGAGACGTCCTCATCGAGCTCCTCGGTCTCAGCCTGGGCTGCCTCCGGCTCTTCGTCAGCCTCTTCCTCCTCTGCATCGGCGACGACCTCCTCGGCTTCGTCGGGGGCAACATCCTCTTCCGTCGCCTCGGGCTGAGCAGTCTCTTCTGCCCCCTCAGCCGCGCCGTCGGTAGGCGTCTCTTCCGCTTCTGCCTCGAGCGCCTCCTCTTCAGAGACAGGCTCTTCAGACACCGGTTCTTCGGCCTCCTCATCGGAAACGTCCTCCGCCTCAGAAACCTGGTCAGCATCCGGGGTGTCCGCCTCTTCGTCCGCTTCAGCAGGAGCCTCGTCTTCCGCGGCCTCCGCCGCCTCGACCTGCTCTTCATCCGCTGGTTCGGCCTCCTGCTCTTCGTCGAGGGTCGCCACCTCATTTCGTTGCGGCCCTCCGTCTCCCTCCTTCTCAGACCGAAGCTCACGAACACGGGCGGCCGCTTCAGCGTCGTCGGCATATTCTTCGCGAAGCACGAGGTAGGCTTCCTCCTCGACGATAGAGGCGTTAAAACCGTCCCCGGTAAGCGCATCCTCATAGCCCTCCTCTTCGAGGAACTCTACGACGCGGTCCGTCGAGACGTTGAGGTCCCGTGCTACCTTGAACAGCCGCTTCTCAAATGATTTTTGTTCCGTGGTCGCCATGTAGGTTGTGTTGTTGCTCAATCAGCCTTCGAAAGGGCGGACTGCATCCCAGTCCACCGGCGAAGGACACTACGACTTAACTTCTGATTCTTCTTGTACCGCTTCTGAATCCGGAGCAGCGGAAGACGCCTCCTCGTCCAGATCCTCTGCGGGGTCTTCATGTACTAGGTCTTCCTCTTCTGATTCCTCAGATGTTTCGTCAGAGGACTTTTCGGCCTCCTCTGAGTCTCCGTCCCCCTCGACGGTCGCTTCCCCGTCCGTCGGAGACGAGTCCGAAGAAACCGCCTCCTTCTCTTCTTCCTCCTCCGCGTCGGACGCCCCGGAAGCTTTCGGGGGCTCCTCCCCTTCCGCCTCATCAGTCTCCTCTTCTTCGGAGGAGGCAACAGCCTCAGAGGTTCGCTCCCGCTCTGCACTGGCAATCTGATCGTCGGTCGTCTCGGTCGGAGAGGTTCCGCCTCCCTCCGCATCTTCAGGCGACTGAACCGACTCGACGGTAAAGCGCCCGTGCCGGATCGACTCAATGATGCCAGGTCCTTTTTCAAACTCCGTCTCTATGATCTCTAAAACGCGCTCGGCAGTCTCTCGGTCCAAGTCCGCCCGGCGAGACAGGGCATCGGGCGAAAGCTCGAGGACGGCCTTGCCGGTATCGCAGCCAATGTGCTTGAGCTTCTCGATGGTCTCCTGATTCAGCTCATCGGCAAACTGTTCAATGTTGATGTCCTCCTCCTCGGGCGGAATTTCACGGTAGACATCAATCTCGTAGCCAGTAAGCTGAGAGGCCAGCTTGATGTTCACACCGCGCTTGCCGATGGCCTGACTCACTTCATCAGCCACCACTTCAACCCGTGCCCGCGGGGGATCCGCATCCTGATTCAAGGTCACGCTGGTTGGCTCCGCAGGCGAAAGCGCCCGGGAAATGAGCTCTTCGGGGTCCTCGGACCACTCCATGACGTCAATGTTCTCGTTCGAGAGCTCCCGAACGACGGCATGGATTCGGACTCCTTTGACTCCGACACAGGCACCGACCGGATCCACGCGCTCGTCGTGGCTCGTGACGGCCACTTTCGCGCGATCTCCCGGAATCCGGGCCACCTTCTTGATTTCGACGATGCCGTCATACACCTCCGGCACCTCGACCTCAAACAGGCGCTCCATGAACACTGGAGAGGTCCGGCTTACCACCACCTGGGGGTCACTCCCGGCATCACGACGCACCTCTTTAACGACAGTGCGTAGCATATTGCCCTTGCGATAGTGATCTCCCGGAATCTGCTCATCCCGCGGCAGCACGAGTTCTGTGTCCTCGTGCATCAGAAGCGTCTCGTGACGGCGAACCTGATAGATTTCCCCGACGACGATCTCACCGATGAGCTCCGTGTACTCCTGGTAGACCTTCTCCTTTTCAATGTCGCGAATGCGCTGTCGGAAGGTCTGCCGCGCCGTCATGACGGCACGGCGCCCAAAGTCACTGATGTCAAGCTCACTGGCAACTTCGTCGCCGACGTCGAAGTTTTCGTCGATCTTCTTTGCGTCGCTGACTTTGATCTCCGTCACCGGATCCACGAGATCCCAGTCCCCCACGACCTCCTGGATGTGGAGGATCTGGATGTCCCCCTGTTTGGGGTTAAAGATGATCTCGAATGCTTCATCCGACCCGTACCGCTTCCGGAGCATGGCCCGGAATACGTCCTCCACAATAATCTGAAGGGTATCCCGGTCCATGTCTTTGGCCCGGGCAATTTCTCCAAATGAGGAGATAAGGTCTTCACTTCGCATAATCCGTCTCGTCCTGTAATGAGGTAGATCCGTTCGGGCCGGACGAACACGGGTCCCGGCACCGATTGCGAGCTCCTACCAAGGCAGCTCGATCCGTGCCTGGTTGATTGCCGTGTATGGAAGCCGAAGTCGTTCCTCCGACGGCAATTCGAGCTCTATCGCTTCGTCATCAGCATCTGTCAAGTCCCCCACGATAATTTCTTCACCGTCCGTATCTTGATATCGTACGCGCAACGTGCGGCCAACGTTCTTCTGATACTGCTGAGGCATCGTAAGGGGTCGTTTGATTCCCGGCGAGGACACCTCCAGCTTGTAGCTTCCATCGACCACATCCTCGACGTCCAGAAGAAAGCCCACCTCCTTGCTAATCAAGGCAAGGTCGTCGTGGCCGAAATCCTCCGGAGAATCCACGTAAACCTCTACCACCCGTGTCCCTTTGTGCCCGCGCACCTCGACATCTACGAGGAAGTAACTCGTTCCGGCAATCACCTCCTCCGTAAGGCCGCGGACATGGTCGGCAATGCGTTGTTGCGTGGGATTCACGAGTAAGGGATTGTCAAACACGCAAATGTCAGTGCAAAAAAGCGCCCGTCCCCATCAAGGGAACGAGCGCGCAAAGCGGCTTCCCGCCGGGCCGAAAACGACCGGCAGGCACCAATACAAAAGGGCGGCGTAAAAAGCCACCCTCTCGCGCTGGCGATGCCCCAGCACGGCACTCAAGTTCGTACCAGCATTGATAACGCCTCTTTTCTTTCGATGTTTCTGTATAGGTGCTTCTTTCCTACCAGGAATCGTACGAAGATTGGTTAGAGACCCCCGAAGGGCTCCTGGTATGGAAGGCCGCTAGACGGGAGAGGTGTCCCGATCTTTCTTCCCTTTGAGCAGATAGGCCTTCATAAAGGGCTCGAGCTCTCCGTCCAGTACCGCCTCTGCATCCGTTACCTTCGTTTCGGTGCGATGGTCGTTTACCATCGTGTAGGGGTGCAGGACGTAGGAACGGATCTGGCTTCCCCACTCGATGCTCTTCTTTTGACTCTCGAGCTCCTCCTTTTCCTGCTCTCGGATTTCACGCTCGGCCTGATAAATGCGGCTCCGAAGCATCTTTCGAGCGCGGCGCCGGTTTTGGAGCTGACTGCGCTCTTCCGTACACTCGGCGCGCATCTCTACCTCTTCTCCATTCGACAACTCCCCGGTCCAGATGAGCCGCACGCCCGTAGCCACACGGTTCACGTGTTGGCCTCCCTTCCCACCGGACTGGAAGCTTTGAAATTCCAGGTCTCCTTCGCTGAGGTCAACCTCAATGGTGTCATCGACCTCCGGAAAGACAAAGACGCTGGCAAAAGAGGTATGCCGACGACCGTCGGAATCGAAGGGCGAAATCCGAACGAGCCGGTGCACACCCGTCTCGCTCTTGAGGCGTCCATAGGCATTTTTCCCCTTGACGTTCAACGAGGCACTTTTAATGCCCGCTTCCTCGCCGGCCTGATAGCCAAGCAGCTCCGTCTCGAATCCCTCCTCCTCTGCCCAGCGCATGTACATGCGGAGCAGCATGTCGGCCCAGTCCTGACTTTCGGTGCCGCCGGCCCCCGGATTGATGGTCACAATGGCGTCCCGGTGATCGTCGGGATCATCGAGCAGGCTTTCGAGCTCGAGCCGATCGAGCTTCTGTTCCAGGGTTTCTGCTTCCGTAAAGATTTCCTCTTCTAGGTCCTCGTCCTCTTCGGCCGCAAGGAGCTGAAGCGTTTCGATGTCTTCGGCCTTCTGCTGCACCTCCTCCCAGGCCTCAATCCATTCCTGTTCTCGGGCAATGCGCTTCTCAACCTCCCGAGCGTGATCCGGATCGTCCCAGAAGTCCGGATCCATCCGTTCACGGTTCAGCTCTTTGATGGTAGTGCGACGTTCCTCTACGTCAAAGATAGCCCCCGAGCGCTTCCACGCGCTCGATAAGGTCCTGGATATCTTCCTCGCTGTACTTCTTCATACCGTTAAGAGCTCTTTCATCATACAAACCGCGAAAAGACCCAGCGCCCTCGGACCGAGATACACGGACCCGAAATCATGCAGGCGCGCGCAAGGCCAACTCAAAATACGGCCGGGAGAGGGTTCCAACCGCTCCGCCGAGCCCTCCGAGGAGGGCTCCAAGCCCGACGGTGAGAGCAACAATGGCTGAACCAGGGATGTTTCCAGCGAGGGCACCGAGGGCATCGAGTAATACCCGGGTGCTCTCGGGGTCCGCCCAAAACGCGTAAAGGACGAGTCCGGCCCAAGCAAGCGCCGTGCCCGCCGCCCCGATGAACCATCCGTGTCGGGGCGTAACAATCCCCGCGACAAAGGCGGCCCCAAGGGTCCAATGCCATCCCAATAGGAGGTGTAAGGTGAGAGCGAGAACGGCAACCAGGAGAATCCGAACGGTTTGCGGTACCCCTCTTATGACCATCGTTAAGATCGGTGGCGGGTGACAAAGCGATCGATTCGATTGAGCGCCTCTTCGATGTCCGAGAGGCCCGTCGCATACGAGCAGCGGACGTACCCCTCTCCACTCGGCCCAAAGGCATCTCCCGGAACGCAGGCAACCTTTTCTTCCTCAAGCAAATTCTGTGCGAACTCTTCGGAAGTGAACCCCGTCGATCGAACGTCGGGGAAGCAGTAGAACGCCCCTTCCGGTTCAAAGGTGGGGAGCCCAATGTCATTCAGCCCATCCACAATGGTCCGTCGACGCTCATCATAGCTCTGGCGCATGCGTTCGACGTCCTCCTGACTGTCGCGGAGAGCAGCAATCGCTCCTTCCTGCGAGATGGTCGGCGCACTCATGATCATGTATTGATGCACTTTGTGCATTGCCTGCAGGAGCGGCTGTGGGGCGCAGGCATATCCAATGCGCCACCCCGTCATCGCAAAGTTCTTAGAGAAGCCCCCCAGGAGCACCGTGCGCTCTTCCAACCCCTCCACGGACGGCACGCACACGTGCCCCCGCTCGTGGGCGGTCCCGTAGATCAACTGGTCGTATATTTCGTCCGACACGACCATTAGATCGTGGTCAATCACCAGTTGAGCGATGTCTTCCAGGGTCTCTCGGCGCAGGACGGCGCCGGTCGGATTGTTCGGGTACCCAATAAAGAGCACTTTGGAGCGGTCCGTCAGGTACGGCTCAATGTCCTCAGCCGTAACCTGAAAGTCGTTTTCAACGGAGGTGGGGACGTGAACGACCTCCCCCCCTGCAAACCGAGCGGTCGGTCCATAGGACACGAAGCATGGTTCAGGAATCAATACCTCATCGCCTGGATTGAGGAGCGCCTGCATGGCAAGCTGCATGGCCTCACTACACCCCACCGTCACCAAAACCTCATTCTCGGGATTGTAGGACACTCCATACCGATTCTCGTAGTCGGCTGCGATTCGCTCTCGGAGCTCTTTGATTCCGGCATTCGAGGTGTAGCTGGTGTGACCGGCTTCCAGCGATTCGACGCCGGCGTCGAGGACCGGATCGGGCGAGACAAAGTCGGGTTCGCCAATCCCCAAAGAGATGACGTCATCCATCGTCGCTGCAATGTCGAAAAACCGACGGATGCCGCTCGGTGGCGTCGACTGGACACGATCAGAGATGTACTGGGTGAGATCGAGGGTCGCAGCAGAAGCAGACATATACGTGGAAATCTTCGATCAGTGGAAGACGACGAGACAGCTCGTGAGAAACGCTCCGACGAACACGTACTCTGCCAATTCGACGAGGTTCATTCACGTCCCCACGTCGGGTGTTCTTTTCGCGGTAAGGGCCTCCTCTCTTTTTTCGCCACAGTGGAGTCGGCGTCCGATCCCTCTGTACACGCTCCTCTCCTCGGGGAAACGGCACGGTGGAGCTCCCTTCCTCTTTTTCGCCGACCCAACAAGACGGGAATGTCGACACACAGATTGTACTTTGCACGAGCGTCAGCTACTTTCAGGACGACCCTTTCCCCGATGATTTTCTGTAAGCACGATCAAACCTTGTATGCCCGACACCTTCAAGAATTACATTAACGGCACCTGGCGGGATGCTTCAACGGGAAATACCTTCGAGAATCGCAGTCCTGCCGACCCCTCCGACCTCATTGGACAGTTTCCTGCCTCCGACGCTTCAGACGTCGACGACGCCGCGCAGGCCGCGCGTGAGGCGTTCGAGACCTGGAGTAAAACCCCTGCTCCCGACCGAGGGAAGATTCTGAAGACTGCCGGCGACCTCCTCGTCGAGCGGAAAGAGGACATTGCCCACTCCATGACTCGGGAAATGGGAAAGCCCTTCTTCGAAACCAAGGGCGACGTGCAAGAGGCCATCGACACCGCCTACTACGCGGCCAGCGAAACCCGGCGACTCTTTGGCCACACCGTCCCCAGCGAGCTTCCCGACAAGATGAACATGTCGATCCGCCGACCGGTGGGGGTCTGCGGCATCATTACCGCCTGGAATTTTCCTGTGGCCGTTCCCTCCTGGAAAATCTTTCCCGCCCTCGCCGCGGGGAATACCATTCTCTTTAAACCCAGCGAGGAGGCTCCGCACAGCGGCCTTCGGTTCGTGCAGACCCTCATTGATGCGGGAATCCCCGATGGCGTCGTCAACGTGATTCACGGCGCCGGCGAAGCCGGGTCCGCCCTCGTCGAACATCCCGAGGTCGATGCAATCGGGTTTACAGGCTCAACGGAGGTCGGGACCTCCATCGCCGAAACGTGCGGACGGCTCAACAAACGGGTCTCCCTGGAAATGGGGGGCAAGAACCCCATGATCGTGATGGACGACGCCGACCTCGACCTTGCCCTCGAAGGCGTTATTTGGGGCGCATTCGGGACCACAGGACAACGCTGTACGGCCACCAGTCGCCTCATCTGTCACGAGGATGTCCACGACACCTTCGTCGACATGATTCAAGAAGAAGCCCAGACGCTCGTCCTCGGAGACGGCACCGACGATCAAACCGACGTAGGCCCCCTGATCAACCAGGCCGCCCTGGAGAAGGTGAATCACTACGTAGAGGTGGGACAGAACGAAGGGGCCGCCCTCGAGATGGGAGGTTCTCCGGCCTCCGCCGACGAGCTCGGCGACGGCTATTTCTACGAGCCCACTCTCTTTACCGGTGTGACCCCGGATATGACCATCGCTCAGGAGGAAATCTTCGGTCCCGTCCTGGCGGTCTTCAAGGTGAGCTCCTACGAGGAAGCCGTCGAGGTGGCAAACAACACGGAATACGGCCTTTCCTCCTCCATCTACACGGAAAACGTCCAGAACAGCTTCCGTGCGATGCGTGATCTCGAGGCGGGAATCACCTACATCAATGGCCCGACGATCGGGGCGGAAGCTCACATGCCCTTTGGTGGGGTGAAGGGCACGGGAAATGGGCATCGGGACGGAGGCTACGCGGCCTTCGAATTCTGGACGGAGCACAAAACCATTTACATCGACTACTCCGGACAGCTGCAAAAGGCACAGATGGACTCCGTCGAGGAGTAACACAGGCCAGGAATTTAGAGGAAGCCCCCAACTTGAAAAGCGGGTGGTGTGAAGTCACCACCCGCTTTTTTGTTGTACCTGGCTTGGATCAAGCGACGATCAGAGAGTGCTCGTGACTAGCTCCCATCATCATCTCGAAGATACTCGTTCCCTTCCCGGGCCCGAACGACGGCCTTGAAGGAGCCGTCCTCTTGCTTGGCGGACCGAACGATGACATTCTCTTTGCCAAACCGACGATAAAGCAAGTTGCGAAGGTTTTGAATGTCGTTCTTCTCCAGGTCGGAGAGTACGATGGATTCATCATCGCCCAGATCACTCCATTTCTGGGCCACAGGTTCATACCGCGACGTCCGACCCCGTCCCCCACCGGCGCCGAGCTCGCGTTCAGCTTGAGTTCTATCTTTTACCTCCATCTGAAAATCCGCTTCCATGATCTTTAATATTATTTTTGGGGATTAGCTTGTAAAGATTAATCTCGAACCGACCGAACAGTTCCTTCCTTTCCCCCTCTTTTAAATCATTTCAAAAGACACGATTCCGTAATAGTCGTCTTCACTTGCCCTCTTACAAAGATTTAGCTCTGAGACTGAATCGTATAAAATCCAAACTATGAGCCCACGTTTAGTATATAACCCTGTTCAAACTCTCCGGCTCTCTGCCCATCAATGAATACAACCGTTTGGAGGTGATCAATTTGATTGAAACGTTCTTCAACCTCACATAGAATTACCGTGGCATCAGGAAAAGCCGAGGAAAAATTACTGGTTGGCTCTTCGAACCCCGGTGTTTCTTCCAGTGGACGTGAGAGGACAAATTTAAGCGATGGAATGACATCTTCCTCCCCTTCCCACCTCTCTTGAAGTTCAAACCCCTGCTCCTCAATGAAAGGATGGCTCTGGACGGCGTCTACATCGTTTGTATTAGATACAATGAGATACGTGGTTCGAGATGCCATAATTCAATAAGGGTGCAATACAATCTAAAAGGTACGACTACTACATCACGAATGCTTACGGGCCCACCTGCCCGAAGAGAGGCGATCGCTCCCCCTCGGGACGAAGATCCCGCACCTTCGCCGAAATCGAGTGGTGAGACATCACCGTGCCCTCCAGATGGATCCACGACCTGGACGCATCCAAGATGCCACTGTCACTTGTTGCAACGGGATCCGTCGTGTCTTGTAGTGCCGCGTCGACGTCCCGTTCTACAGAGATCCTCCACGCCATCTCTGAGGGCGGAGCCAGTTGCTGGAGCTTGGACTTTACGCGCCCGACATTCGAGACATGTTCGTCGAGGTGCCACGTAACCCCATCCACAGACAGTTCCTGGAGCGTCGTACGGAGAGCACGGAGGGCCGAATCCGTTTCCTGAACGATGCGATAGGTCCCTTGCACGGGGTCGACGTCTCGCACTGCACGATCGCGTCCGATGAAGAGATAAGCCCCTCCTAGCGCTCCTTCGAGCGTAATGAGTACGTTGAAGACATCGACCTGAAGGTGTTTCCCCGCCAGCGCGTGCGGCGTAGTAAGCGTTTGCAGACGATGCTCCCGTTCCCGGTCGCTACAGGCAGAGCGTGCGACTGCATTTCGTTGTCGGCGTTTCAACCGGTACCGATCCCCCACGAGCTTCAGCGCACCAGAGTCTCCGTATCCCCGCGTTCGAAGCCACGAGAGGTCGTGCACGGCCGCTCGGAGACGAGAGAGCTCCGACTCCGCAAACTGTTCGGCATCTCTCGGATCAGCCCCACGATGTGACGGCATGGCTCACGGTGTTGAATTCAGTTCCCTTCCCGGTGTTAGGACTACGGTGTATCTCCCAAGTTGCGCTCTCGTACTCTTTTCCGGAGACGGCGGACGGTAGTACCCCGATCGCTTTCAGATCCGGCCGCTGACCGCCGAATAAAGGGACATGCAGGCGGTTCTTCGTCCGCGGTCGGCGGTCCATGGAGCAATACGATTGGACTCTGCACCTTGAGTTGTACAAGATTGAATCGGATCGGCTTTTCGATTGCCCCCTCTACGTCCGTTTTCGCGCCACTCCCTGTTTCCGGGCGGTATCGGCGACTGCCTTGGAGACCTGTTCCACCACCTCCTGGTCAAAGACACTCGGAACGATGTAATCGGGCGTCAAACTTCGATCGTCAATGGTATTGGCAATGGCTTCGGCCGCCGCAATCTTCATTTCCGCCGTGATGTCCGAGGCCCGACAGTCCAGCGTCCCTTTAAACAGCCCCGGGAAGCAGAGGACGTTATTGATCTGATTCGGATAGTCGCTCCGCCCGGTGGCCATCACCGCCACGTGAGGATACGCGACTTCGGGCATAATTTCTGGCTTCGGATTGGCCATGGCAAAGACGATGGGGTCTCGCGCCATGCGTTTCAGGTCTTCCTCATCAATCACGTCGGGGCCACTCAACCCGATGAACACGTCGGCGTCCTCCATGGCCTCGGACAAGGTGTCTCCCTCCTCGTCCGGATCCGTCATCTGAGCGTACTCTTGCTTGGCACTGTTCAGATCGTCCCGCCGTGGCACGACAGGGCCTTCTCGATCAATCCCGATCACGTTCTCCACCCCCATCTGCAAGAGCATCTTTGTGACAGCCGTACCAGCGGCCCCTATACCGACCATGACGACCTTTATCTCATCCAGCTCCTTGTCCACCAGGTCGAGGGCATTTAAAAGGGCCGCCACGGTCACGACGGCCGTTCCATGCTGGTCGTCGTGAAAGACAGGAATGTCGAGTTCCTCTTTGAGCCGCTCTTCCACCTCAAAACAGCGGGGAGCAGCAATGTCTTCCAGGTTAATCCCCCCAAACACGGGCGCAATTCGACGGACGGTTTCGACGATTTCGTCGACGTCGGTGGTGTCGAGGCAGATGGGAAAGCCATTTACTCCGGCAAACTCTTTCAGTAGCTGCGCTTTCCCCTCCATCACCGGCAGCGCTGCCCCGGAGCCGACGTCTCCCAATCCGAGCACGGCGGTCCCGTCCGTTACGACAGCCACCGTATCACCTTTAATTGTAAGCCGGTGCGCATCTTCGGGCGTCTCATGGATGGCTTCACAGACCCGTGCGACCCCGGGCGTATATGCCATCGACAGTTGGTCTCGGGTCCGCAGCGGGGTTTTGCTCTCCACTTTAAGCTTGCCTCCCAGGTGAAGGAGAAACGTCCGATCCGAGACATTCACCACTTCGACCCCTTCGATCGTCCGCACCTCCCGAACGATGGTCCGCGCGTGGTTGTCACTCCGAGCATTGATGGTGATGTCACGGATGAGTGTGTCTTCCTTTGCCCGAACAATGTCAATTGCTCCAATATTGCCTCCCTGCTCACCAATGACAGAGGTGACTTTGGCGAGCATTCCTGGTCGATTTAGAATGGCCAATCGAACAGTAATCGAATTACTCGCACTGGGTAGGTATTCCTGCCTGTCCTCCATGGAAGCCTTGGACTTGTGATCAAACAAAGTATTCTCGGTCGTCAAGCATGGGAAGCAACCTACACACCGACGACGTGCTTATCCCCGAATAAGAAAGGGACTTCAGGGAAATTCATCCAAAAAAAGGGGACGACCTCCGACTGGAAGTCGTCCCCTCTAACTGACAACTCAAAGTACACTAGGCCGGCGATTGCGACCTAGGGTCGGGTCAGCAATTAATCAGCGATGGCTCCTTTCTCGTCGAACTCCTTCAGGCCATCGGAAATGTCCTCCGCATACGACGCACCGATGCCATCGAGCTCTGTTAGGTCGTCGATCTCGCGGAGTTCGGCGAGGGAATTGACGCCTGCGTTTTCGAGTCGAGAGACGCGGGGGAAGTTTTCGGGGAAGCCGCTCGTCTCGTCAAATTCCTCAGCCGTCTCAGTGACCTCGTCTGCCGAAGAGGCTCCTTCCGTTTCCGTCTCATCCAAGACTTCGTCGTCAGAAGGTTCTTCGGTCGAGGATGTCGCTTCCGACTCTTCCTCTTCGTCGACGTCCGCGGCCGCTTCTTCGGCGGCGCGTTCGGCTTCCTGTACAATCTCCTCGTCGCCTTCTGACTCTTCCATTTCGCGACGGAGATCGGCCAGGCCGGAGAGCTCGCCGAGGGTCGTCGGACCCGTAGTGGGCTCCTCTTCCTCGGGCTGCTGGGGTTCCTGGAAGTCGCGGACGGCTTCCTGACGCTCGCGCTCTTCCTCGCGACGCTCGCGCTCCTCTTCTTCGCGCTCTTCGCGGCGCTCGTCTTCTTCTTTGGCCGTCTCGCTCAGGACAATGTCCTTCCGATCCTTGTCAAAGCGGATGACTCGGAGTTCGAGCTCGTCGCCCTGATGGTAGTAGTTCTGGAATTCCTGCGGGCCGTTCTTCAGCTCGCTGCCGGGCACGAAGGCCTCCACATCGAGCGGAAGCTTGACCACGAGGCCTTTGTCCTCGACGCGAACGACTTCTCCCGTCGTATCGGTGCCTTCCTCGTAGGCATCGGCAAACTGATCCCAGGGATTGGTCTTCACCTGCTTGTGGCCCAGGGAGATGCGGCGACGCTCCTCGTCAATGTTGAGGATGACCACATCGAGGTCCTGGCCTTTGTCGATCATGTCGCCCGGATGCCGAACCTTCTTGGTCCAGGACAGGTCCGAGACGTGAACGAGCCCGTCGATGCCCGGCTCGATCTCGACGAAAACACCAAAGTTGGTGATGTTGCGGACCGTGCCGGTGAGCACCGTTCCCGGAGGGTAGCGATCGCTAATGCCCTCCCAGGGATCCGGCTCGAGCTGCTTCATGCCGAGAGAGATCTTCTTCTCCTCCTCGTCGATGTTGAGAATCTTGACATCGACCAGCTGTCCCAGCGAAACCATCTGGCTGGGGTGCTTGATGTGGCGCGTCCACGACATCTCACTAATGTGGACGAGCCCTTCGATGCCCTTCTCGATCTCGACGAAGGCGCCGTAGTTTGTAATCGAGACCACTTTGCCCTCGACGGTGTCTCCTTCTTCGTACT
>CAYXAD010000057.1:14661-16323 GCA_964462965.1 uncultured Salinivenus sp. | reverse complement strand
GCGTGTACTGCTGCCGGTGTCCGCGTTTAACGCGGTACCGCTTGCGCCGTTTCTTTTTGAACACGATCACCTTGTCCCCCTTTACGTGGTCGATCACGCGAGCCGTGACGGAGGCGCCCTCGACCGTCGGGGTCCCCAGCGTCACGTCGCCGTCACCATCGGAGAGGAGGAGGACTCGATCGAGCGTAAGCTCGTCGTCGACCTCGGCCTCCGAATGGTAGGGGACGTAGAGGGTGTCGTCTTCTTGAACTTTGAATTGCTTGTCTTTGACGTCAATAATCGCGTACATATGGGTGTCTCTGCTTTGGAGCGCCGGATTGAGTACCGACGCGAGAGTGACCGTTTCTTTTGCATTTCGACACTAGACCACGCACCGACAGTCATTCCGTTCCCTCTATGGACGTACCTCCCCTTCCGTTTCACATGAAGATCTCCCTCCCCGGCCGGAACCAACCGGTTCCTATCGGAAAACTCCTGTGTATCGGACGAAATTACGCCGAGCACGCCGCAGAGATGGACCGGGAGGTGCCGGATCAGCCCATGGTGTTTCTAAAGCCGGCCTCGGCCGTGATCCGAACTGGGGAAACCGTACAGATTCCGCCTCACTCCGAGAACGTTCACCACGAGGTGGAGCTCGTCGCGGTGGTTGGAGAGGGAGGAAAGAACATTCCGAAGAGCGAGGCCCTCTCTCACATTGCGGCCTATGCCGTGGGGCTCGACATGACGGCACGGGACGTGCAGACCGAGGCCAAGGAAAACCGGCATCCGTGGTCGGTCGCAAAAGGCTTCGACACTTTCGCTCCATTGGGGCCCCTGACACCGGCCGATCAGATCGGAGATCCTCAGGCGTTGACGCTCCAGCTTCGGGTCAATGACGAGGTGCGGCAGGAGGCGAGTACCGAATACATGATCTTCTCGGTCGCCGAGCTCGTGCATTATTGCTCCCAGATCTTTACGCTCACTCCTGGAGATCTCATCTACACGGGGACTCCGTCGGGGGTCGGGCCGGTCTCGGACGGCGATGTGCTGGAAGCGACCGCCACTGGGTGTGAGCCGCTGCGAGTGCAGGTGGCACGGGGGGCATAATGGAGGAAGCTGGAGCGTCTACGGACCGATGAAGCGCGCATCGGCTGCCGGCGTGTGCATGTTTCTGTCTCCAGGCATGTCTTCTTTGCTCTCTGAAGAGGTCGTGACACGTCTCTGACGGAATATTCTCCCTTCGATGTCATTTCAACGATGACGTAGGGACGCATCGTCAGGCGTTCCTACTGTAGCGTCTGGAGCTCCATCGAGGAAGGGGATGATACTACCGGGAGAGGAAAGCTCCGAGTCCTGATTCCCGGGGCAGGGAAAGGGGGCGAGCCGTTGAGTGCCGTACAGCCCTCTGGCAGGGATCAGCTGAACGACGTCGTTTTTGAAGTGCACACCCCGTTTTATCGAGATAGCCCCCGCGTTATGGAGCGCTTTTCTCAGCTCGAGGACGTCCTTGCACACGTCTGGGCGATTTTGGAGCAGGCCGCCAGCGATCCAGGGCATGCATTGCGTCGGCCTACGTTTGGAACAGTCCATGCCGGTCGGCCGAATTTGCGGACGGTCGTGCTCCGAGAAGCTGAGCCGGAAGAGCGGCGCCTTTCATTTCACACCGACCATCGGGCCAAGAAG
>CAYXAD010000057.1:10438-14561 GCA_964462965.1 uncultured Salinivenus sp. | reverse complement strand
AGTGATCCGAACCGTCATCGATTCCATCGACTGGCTTCATTTGCATCCCGACGAGCACTATCGGGCCCTGTTTCAGTTTCTCCCGGACGAACGGAGGTTCGAGGGGCGATGGGCGGTGCCGTAGGGGGCTCCCTCGGCTCGGCTTACACAGAAGGAGTGGGCGCATACTGCTCCCGGATCGTGCTCAGGGCGTCTTCGATCTCGTCCATCGTGACGTCTCGATGGGTCGTCGCACGAATGGTCGTGGGCCCAAACGGCGTGAGCAGCACCCCCTGGTTCTCGAGGGTCTCGACGACCTCTTCGGCGGAGCCCGTGTTTGACTCGAAGATGATGATATTGGTATCCACTTGGGCCGGATCGAGAGTGAACGCAGGGAGATCGGCCAGCCCGTTGGCGAGGCGGCTCGCCTTGGCGTGGTCGTCCGACAGGTCGGGGCGATGGTGTTCGAGGGCATAGAGCCCCGCGGCGGCGAGGATGCCGGCCTGTCGCATTCCTCCCCCGAACCGTTTACGGGCTCGTCGGGCGTCGTCGATGAGGGGAGAGGGCCCTGCAATGACGGAGCCGGCCGGTGCTCCCAACCCCTTCGACAATGCCACCCACGCCAGGTCGAAGGGCGCCACGAACGATTTCTCGTCGATCTCGTGGGCGGCCGCGGCGTTCCAGAGGCGAGCCCCGTCCAGGTGCAAAGAGAGCTCATGCGCCCGCGCGACGTCGGCAATTTCACGGATTCGATCGAGCGGGTAGACCACCCCGCCGGCTTTGTTGGCCGTGTTCTCGATGGAAACCAGGCTCGTGCGGGGCAGCACGTCCGCTGCGGGGCGAATGGCGGCGTCGACCTGATCGGGCCGGAGAAGGCCGTGGTCCCCCTCGAGGGGATTCATCTGGATGCTTGACAACACGCCCGCCGCCCCGGTTTCGTAGTTAAAGACGTGGCTCCTGCGTTCCACGATGACTTCATCGCCGGGCTCCGTGAGCACGTGCAGGCAAATCTGATTGGCCATCGTCCCCGACGGGACAAACAGAGCGGCCTCGGTCCCGAGAAGGGCGGCCACGCGCTCCTGGAGGCGATTGACGGTCGGATCTTCTCCGTACACATCGTCCCCCACCTCGGCCTCGTACATGGCTCGACGCATGCCGTCTGAGGGGCGAGTGACGGTGTCACTGCGAAGGTCAATCATAAGAGAAGGAGTGGGGCTGCGGGAGAGGGAGTGAAAATCGGAGGGGGCACGACAAGGGCAAAGAGCCCGTTGTGAAAGGGGCTCATCGAGGCAGTCGTTCTCCAGGAGGGGCGTCCGAACCGGAAAACAGGGGAGGCTTCTGTCTGAACGGCGGGGAGTGGCTAGAGAGGGGGATGTCGATGGAGGGTTTCTCCAGCACGTTCATGCGATAAAGAATGGTCTGCTGGTAGCGACCTACAGTTTCTGGGGTCCGTTCGCGCGGGTTCGGGATGCAGGCAGCGAGAGCAGCCGCCTGTCTTCGGCTCAGCCGAGCGGCAGAGATGCCGTAATGGTGCTGGGCAGCAGCTTGAATTCCATACGTCGCAGGGCCCCACTCAATTACGTTCACGTACAACTCCAGAATCCGCCGTTTAGAGAGGATGGCTTCTGCCGTCACGGCAAGAAGGGCTTCCACTCCTTTTCGAAGGTAGGAGCGGTGGGTGGTGAGAAACAAGTTCTTGACGAGCTGCTGAGTGATCGTCGACGCCCCGCGAATACGACCGCGGGACCGGTTTTCCTCGAGGGCCTTTTGGATGGCGGACCAGTCCAGTCCGCTGTGCTCGAAAAACCGAGTGTCCTCCCCTGCAATGACCGCAAGCGGAAGGTCAGAGGGCAGACGGTCGAGAGGAACCGGCTGATACGTGCGGGTGTGCTCTTGATCCGAGGAACGCGCCTCGATTTCTCGCTGAAGCTGGACTCCGGTGAGGGGAGGAAAGAAGACGCTGTAGGCACAGAGAGCTCCCACACAGAGGCCCAAGTACGTGGCAATCACGGAGAGGCTCGACGCAACGACTGCCAGAGCGGCCCGCCGAAGCAAGGAGGGACGTCGTGAAAAAGAATCTCCCGATTCATAAGGGGGCACGACGGAAGACAGCTACCGGGAGATGTCGACGATTTTCAGCTTCACGGTTCCAGCAGGGACATCGATTTCGACCTCGTCTCCCTCTTCTTTTCCGAGGAGACCTTTCCCGATGGGGCTCTCGATTGAAATTTTGCCCTCCGAAACGTCCGCTTCCTGTTCAGAAACGAGGGTATACGTCTGTTGGTCTCCGGTATCGAGATTTTCGACCGTCACCTCGGAGAGGATGTAGGCCTTGCTGTCGTCGACGTTTGATTCGTCCACGATGCGAGCACGCGCAATGGTGTCTTCAATTTTCGCAATGCGTGCTTCGAGTTTGCCTTGCTCCTCTTTGGCGGCGTCGTATTCGGCGTTTTCAGAGAGGTCGCCCTTGGCGCGGGCTTCAGCGATTTCGTCGGCAATCCGAGAGCGCTCTTTTGTTCGGAGGCGGTGGAGCTCTTCTTTGAGCTCTTCGAGCCCCTCTTCGGTCATGTAGACAGTTTTTTCGTCAGTCATACTGCTGGAGTACGTTGAAATGTCATTCGACACAGTGGCGTAGACCCCTCCAAAAAAGGAACGCCACGGCCGAAGACGGCAGCGGCGTTGCAGGGGTAAATCCAGTGGATGCGGTCCTACTTCTTCGGGTGAGGATGAAAAAAGTTCCCGATCCCCTAATTGCGTTGACGTGCTTTTCTTCTACCACCCATTGCGTTGGGTAGGACTGACCGAGGCGGAAGAGTCGGTGGCAGCGGCTGAATCGTCAGCAAACGACAGCACCCGCCGGGCCTGGGACCAACGTTCCGACCAGTACTCGGAATCGATGGAGGAGGTGGTGACCCCTTGACTGGACGAAGCGTGGAGGAACGTTCCCTCAGAAAGATATATACCCACGTGGCGATCGCGCCAGGAGGGACGGAAGAAGACGAGGTCGCCGGGCTGGAGGGCGGACCGATCGATGGCCTGACCTACCTGTGCCTGTTGTTTGGCCGTTCGGGGAAGGCGGACGGAGAGTTCTTCCTCGAACACCGACTGTACGAGCCCGGAGCAGTCTACGCCCTGAAGCGATTCGCCACCAAGTTGATGGGGGACCTGGTCCCACCGCTCAGCGGCCTGCTGGAGGCGGGCTTCGACGTCCGAGGAGCGAAGGTCCCCGGCAGACTGTAGAGACTCCTCCTGTTTCTGCGGGGAGGGACCCATCGTGACGCAGCCCGTGGTCAGGAGGGTCAGCATGATCAGCATCCCCAGGTTCCGGCTCGATTGGAAAGGAAGAGACATTCTTGGCAGCAGAGAGCGGTCCATAGAGCCCTTCGAAAAGACATGCGGAAAGCCTTTTTATGTACAAAAATTGATCGTCGAAAACCAGTTCGGCGTTTTCATTCGGAGCCCCCCGGGGAACAGTCGAGCGACCGTTCGCTGTGTCTGCCGGTGATGGAGCCGTTTTAACGGAACGATTGTGCAGAGGGCCGACCCCAAAGGATCACCCGATCCGAAGGGGCGTTGGGTACTTTCCCGTGACGAACCGGGGTTCGCTGTCCTTTCAGCAGGAATGTGTTGTCGATATGCCCTATCCAAAGCAAATGGTTCAGCCGATGCGTGAAGAGCTCACGCGCCTCGGCGTCGAGGAGCTGAGAACGGCCGATGAGGTGGATGCGGCCTTTGACGAGGCGCAGGACGAGACCATGCTTCTCGTCATCAACTCCGTCTGTGGCTGTGCGGCCGGGAACGCTCGGCCGGCGGTCGCCATGGCCCGAGAGGCAGACGTTCAGCCGGACCGGTACGTAACGGTGTTTGCCGGACAAGACCTCGAAGCCACCGAGCGTGCCCGGGAGTACCTCGCCGGTATTCCTCCGTCGTCTCCGTTCCTGGCACTCTTTCGGGAGGGACAGCCGGTTTATGTCGTCGAACGCAACCACATCGAGGGCCGGAGCGCCAATGTGATTGCCCAGGACCTCGTCGAGGCCTTCGAGGCCTACTGCACAGACGAAGAGCCTCCGTCGGACGCCCCGACCCGACCGGATGTGAGTGCGTCGGAGGACAACGGACTTCCGTCCACCTTCCAGTCGATCAC
>CAYXAD010000057.1:0-10338 GCA_964462965.1 uncultured Salinivenus sp. | reverse complement strand
AATCCTTCCTTGGAAGAGTTCTGTTCGCCGTCACACGAGGGTGTGGCGGCGAATTTGCTTTAGAGGATGTACTGACTCAGGTCGCGGCTCTCGGCAATGGAGCTCAACCGGTCGCGAACCATGTCGGCGTCCACGGTGACGTCCGTCCCCGGGGGGATCTCCTCGGGCACATCGAAGAGCAGGTCCTCGAGGAGGGTCGTGAGGACGGTGTGGAGGCGCCGTGCGCCGATGTTCTCGACGTCGGCATTGACCTGGGCCGCAATGCGAGCAATTTCGCGGACGCCTTCGTCCTCGAACTCGATGCCGACATCCTCAGATCGTAGGAGCGCCCGATACTGTTTGATGAGGGCGTTCTTGGGCTGTGTAAGGATTTTGTAGAAGTCGTCTTCGTCGAGGTTGTTGAGCTCGACGCGAATGGGGAAGCGACCCTGAAGCTCCGGGATCAGGTCGCTGGGCTTGGAAGCGTGGAAGGCCCCGCTCGCGATAAAGAGGATGTGGTCGGTCGTCACCATTCCGTGCTTCGTCGTGACGGTGGATCCTTCCACGATGGGGAGGAGGTCGCGCTGTACGCCCTGTCGAGAGACACCGGCTCCGGCCCCGCCCCCATCGTCCCGGGTTCGAGTTCCGGAAGCTACCTTGTCAATTTCGTCGACGAAGACGATGCCTGCCTGCTGAACGCGCTCTAAGGCGTCTTCCTTCACCTTGTCCATGTCGATCAGCTTCTGCGCCTCCTCCTGGGTGAGGATTTCGCGGGCCTCCTCGACGGTCACGCGCCGCGTTTTTCGCTGTTGTCCGCCCAGGTTTCCAAAGAGCTCCTGAAGGTCGACCCCCATTTCCTCCATGCCCATGGGGCCGAAGACCTGCATCATGGAGGAGGAGTCCGACGAGACCTCTATCTCGACCTCGCGGTCGTCGAGGTCGCCCCGCTCTAGCTTGTCCCGGAATTTTTGGCGTGTTCGTTCCCGAAGGCTGGTCTCGTCGCCCTCGACCTCCTGCTCTTCGGTGGGGTGAAGCTGGAAGCCCGATTCGGAGGCTCCATTGTCCCCGCGCTGTTGAGATCGGTCGTCTTCCGGGGGGATGAGGATGTCGAGGATCCGTTCTTCGGCCAACTCCCGGGCCCGGTCCTGAACGTCTTCTTTGTGTTCTTCCTGGACCATGTTCACCGCAATGTCCGTCAGGTCGCGGATCATGCTGTCGACGTCCCGACCGACGTACCCGACTTCGGTGAATTTCGAGGCTTCGACCTTAATGAAGGGCGCCCGAGCGAGACGCGCGAGCCGGCGGGCGATTTCTGTTTTGCCCACCCCGGTTGGGCCGATCATAATAATGTTGTTCGGCATAATCTCGTCCCGCATTTCTTCGGGGGCGTTTTGACGCCGCCAGCGGTTCCGGAGGGCAATTGCGACGTTCTTCTTCGCGTCCTCCTGGCCAATGATGTACTTGTCGAGTTCCTCGACAATCTGGCGAGGGGTAAGCTCTTCCACGTGCTGGGTTGCGGTCGACATAGGCAGGCTAGGCTCGGAAATCGGGGAACGAACGAAAAATCACAGCCGGACGCCTTCGTTCGGACGGCAAAACATCCGGCGTACAGAAAAGGGAGGAAGGCCTATCGCATTCCGTCCTCACTCGAATCGTCGAAGGAAGGAGCCTCTTCGGGGGACGGCTCGGCCTCCTCCGTCTCCAAGGCTTCGTCTGCAGTCACGTCATTCGAAAGGCTTTCGGAGGAGGATACGGCCTCATCCATGGCTTCTTCGTCGTGATCGTATCTGTCCTCATACTCCGGCTCGGCGTCCAGGCCCTCGGTCTCATCTGCCTCGGAAGAGGGGCTCGAGAGGTCCTCCGCTTCTGACTCTTCCGCCTCTTTGGCTTCTACTTCTTCTTCGAGGGTAGAACTTCCTTCGTAGTACTCGTTGTGGATTTCCTGGACGTCAGGATGATCTTCATTCACGATGAGAACCGTGTAGTTATACGGATATCCGTTGCGTTTTTCGAGTCGGGCCGCACCGGCCGCCTCTAGCTGACTGACCAGCGATTTTGGGTCGTGGGAGGGCCCTAGGACGTCGGACAGTTTGCGGAGGAGCGGAGTGAGGTATACCTCGTCGTACTGCCCGAAGTGCTCCTCCGTGATCTCCACGGTCCGCCGGGCCACGGGGTCGGTCAGGGACTGATAGCGGTGGGGGTTTGAGTCTCCACTGCCGTTGGCTCGGGTGTAGGCCGTTCCGCTTTCAGGGGCGTTAGCGAGAAGGACTTCTCGGGAGTCCTGACTCAGCAAATTTCGAGCGTCGAGGTACAGGTCGTCCTCGGCGAAGGAGGGCTGATCGAGGGTCTGAGGCGGATTTACCGCGGCCACGAGGGCTCTCCGACCCTGCTCGCGAATCCACCGGACCAGAGGAAGATACGGCCGATTGCCCGTCACGATGACGAGGGTCTGGATGTCGGGTCGGTCGGACAGGAAGCGGACGAGGTCAATAGAAAGGCGGAGTTCGGAGGTGTTGTCCTGCATTGCTGCAGGTACGTAGACGGGTTCAATGCCCTGACGATGGAGCGCCGAGGGAACCTCCGCATCTTCTTGTTCGAGCAACGCATCGTATGCGGCGTACGCTCTTCCAAAGATTGTCGGGGTGTCGTCTCCTTCCTCAAGGTAGCGCTGAACTTCGTCTAGAATTTCAGTCGCATAGGTGCTCGTCGACGTATGGCTGGCACTTTGCGCCTTAAGAATGGAGTACAAATTGTCGTAATCAACAAACATAGCCGCTCGATCGGAGCGGTTCGCACCTTTTGTTGGTTCATTTATCATGATAACACGTATATTCTGTCAGTATTATAGAAGTAGATATTTATAATGGCGGAGATCGTTACCGCCTGGGATCTCGACCGGGAAATTCGGATGGACTGTCACCATGGCTGCCTGCCAGGATCCTCTACGACGACTCTTCTTCAATCTCGAGGATGGACTGATTGTGGTTCGTGTATATGCAAATGTCGGCAGCAATGGACAGTCCCTGCTCCACAATTTCTCGGGCAGAAAGGGTGTCCCCGTTGGAGAGGAGGGCTCGAGTGGCCGCCAAGGCGTACGCTCCTCCAGATCCGATGGCTACGATATTATCATCGGGTTCAATGACGTCACCACTTCCGCTGATCAATAGGAGGCGACGCGCCGAAGCAACGGCTAGTAAGGCCTCTAGCTTTCGGAGATACCGATCCGTCCGCCATTCCTTTGCGAGTTCGACGGCTGCACGGGTCACGTTGCCTCCGTACTCCTGGAGCTTTTCTTCAAAGCGTTCAAAGAGCGTGAAGGCATCTGCAGTCGATCCTGCAAAGCCGGCGATAATGTTGCCGTCGTACAGGGACCGAACCTTCTCGGCTTTATGCTTCATGACTGTTTCTCCCATCGTGGCCTGACCATCCGAACCGAGGGCAATTTGGCCGTTGTGCCGGACGCCTAGAACCGTGGTTGCGTGACAGGAGTCAGGGGTAGAAGTCATAGAGCAGAGGGGTCGAATACGAAGAAGGCTGGTGCTTCGCCAACGAAATAGATGGGCCGATCCCTCAGGAAAGGCCTGGACGGCAGTTATTTGCTATTCCTCGTACGATTGATTGGGCGGGCGGTTCAAGTCAAATAGGCCCTTGCGCCGAGGTGGCTCTTTTTTGTCAAACTTTATCCCGCCCCCGCTGATGGGAGAGGGCCGAGGAAATGGGTCTACAGCGGGAGGTCCGCCAGCGCGTTCACGACTGCATCTTGGGCGGAGCGCACCTCTCGGCCGTCGGCCATGTGATGGTTGCAGAAAAGCACGAAGGCCAAGGGGGTCCCGCGCTCGGTGCTTACGTACCCACTCAGAGCACTCATATTTGTGAGTGTGCCCGTCTTTGCGCGGACGTTTCCTCGAGCCGGTGCCCCCCCTCGGAACCGGTACTGGATCGTTCCGTCCTGTCCTCCCGTGGGGAGAGACTGGTAGAACGCCGAGCTTGCCGTCGCGTCTGCGTGGGTCCACATGTGTTGCAGAAGCCGCGTCATCGAGCGGGGGGACACGAGATTCTGACGGGAGAGGCCGGATCCATCGACGAGCTGGACGCGACTGGTATCGACACCTGCATCGGCGAGCGTCGTGAGAACCGCCTGTACTCCCAATGGGGACGAGCCTTCAGGGAGATCCTCATCTGTGGTGTCGGGAGGGGCTTCGACGGCCAAGGTTCGGAGCAGCTGTTCGGCGTATAGATTTCGGCTCTCGTGGTTGAGTGTGCGGAGGAGGTCCCGGAGGGGAGGAGACTGATAGGAAGCGACGGTACGCACAGATTCTTGCTCGTAGTCCGGCTGGATCGACGTCTCGTCGAGATCAACGGCTCGTCCGTTCACGGAAATCCCTTGTTGCAAAAGGACTTCCCGCAGGACGTGTGTGAAATAGCGGGAGGGATCGGTGACCGTGACGGCTTCCGATTCGATGTCATTCGGGTGGATACGGGAGAGCGCATGAATCGTATTGGTGCCGCGACGCCGCTCGAACTCTTCGTCGTCACTGGAGTCGCGGGGCACCGTTCGGGTTCGATTGACCATCTGGACGAAGTCCGTCTGGTGGGGCTCCCAGGTGATTGCGGCCGGCTCCCCGGGGCGTTGGCCCGTCACCTCGACGTCGATCTTGTTTTCGTTAAAGACGAGCCCGCCGATCTCTGCGGCATAGGCATACGGAACGTCGTCCCAGCTCCAACCCTTGCCGAGCGGTGTGTCGCTGAAAATGTCGTCGTCGCCCACAATGTCACCCTCGATGTGCTGAATGCCGCGGTCTTTGAGGGAGTCGGCCCACTGCCGAAAGACCTGCGTGACGTCCTCCCGCTGTTCGTAGCCACCGAGGCTCGGATCTCCACTCCCACGAATGATTAGGTTTCCTTCGAGCACGCCATTTCGGATCGGCCCATCCACGTACACATTGGTTCGATACCGATAGCTGGGCCCGAGGCGGTCGAGGACCGCGGCCGTCGTCAGGAGCTTGACGTTCGAGGCAGGGACGAAATTCTGGTCGACGTTTCGACCGTAGAGGACCCTTCCGGATCGCAGATTGGTGACGTGGACTCCCCAGAGGGCGCCCGTATAGGGGGAGGCGTCAATGGTGTCGCTAATCGCCTCTGCAAGTCGAGCTTGCAGGGCGCTGTCGGGAGGGGTGGGCTGGGCCTGCACCGAGGGAAGGCCGACGAGCAGCAAGAGGCCCAGCAACAGACCCGCCAGAGTACTCGGAGATACACGAAGGGGAGCGTCCATGAAACAGGAAGGGAGAAAGCTATCCAATGGGGCGTTGCTCGAGCTCTTCTCGTTCCGGATCCGGGGAGCTGAGGATGACGAAGACATGGTTGATTTCGTGGAGCGACACCGCGGGATCGAGATAGATTTCTAGCTCACTCCGACCCGCACGGGCGGCCACAGAGTCGATGGTTCCAATCTGGCGACCCGGAGGAAAGACATCGCTATGCCCGCTGGTCACGACCTCCTGACCGACCTCGACCGGTTCCGTTTTTACAATATGGTCGAGGCGGAGTCGATCGAGGCGTTCCCCGTCCCACCGCACCATTCCTTCTGCCTGGAGGGGGAGAATGGCCCCAGGGACGCGAAAGTCGGTGTTGAGAAAGGGCATTACGCGGGCATATCGTTCACTCACGAGCATGACCGTTCCCACAATGCCGCCTTCGTGGACGACGGGCATTCCTTCGGAGACCCCATCGCTACGGCCGACGTCCAACGTCAGAAAGTTCTCCTGGTTGAAGATGTCCTTGGTGACGATGCGGGCAGACAAGAGCTCGGCGGCGCTCGTGTCTTTCAGGTTGAGCAGGCGCTCCAGTTCCTCATTTTCCATGCGGACGGCCCGGGTGCGAGCCACTTCGCTCGACAACTGAATGTTTTGTCGGCGGAGCTCGTCATTTTCTTCGAGGACTCGGACGTACCGCCCCATCCACGCGAGACTACTCTCGACCTGGGCGGTCGCCTCGAGGGCCTGCGCCCGGAGGGTCCGCATCAGGGGCTGGTTTTGGGTGAGCATGGTGAGCGTGGCGACCAGCAAAAGGATCGTCAGTAGGAGCCAGTCACCAAGTTGGTTCCGAAGCTCCATGGGAACGGATGGGAACCGGTCGAAGGAGGATGAAGCCGTTGGCTTCTACGGAGACGGGGCGAGGAAGAGGATCCGGAAAAGGGTTAAGTCAAGACCCGTTTGTAGTTCTCCAGGTTTTCGAGGACCTCACCGGTGCCACGGACCACAGCCGTGAGCGGATCTTCGGCCACGTAGACCGGAAGTTCGACCCGCTCGCGGAGCATCTCGTCGATTCCGCTGAGCATGGCCCCACCGCCGGTCATCATGATGCCGCGTTCGAGGACGTCGGCGCCCAGTTCTGGGGGGGTCCGTTCGAGACATCGGAGGACGGCAGCACTAATCTGGTCGAGGTTGTCGTGCAGGGCTTCTCGCACGTTGACCGAGGAGATGGTGCGAAGCTTTGGAATGCCGCTCACGAGATCGCGCCCTTTGACGGACAGCTCGAGCTCCGTTTCGAGCTCGGTCGCACTGCCAATTTCGCACTTGATGCGCTCGGCGGTTCGCGACCCAATGAGGAGATTATGGTTGCGCTTGAAGTACTGGACGATGGCATTGTCCAGCTCGGCGCCGCCCACCCGAAGCGATTCGTCGATGACGATGCCGGACAGGGCAATTACGGCAATCTCTGTGGTGCCGCCCCCAATGTCGACGACCATGTTGCCCACGGCCTCTGTAATGTCGAGCCCAATGCCAATGGCTGCGGCCATCGGTTCGGAGACGAGGTTTACCTTCTTGGCCCCGGCGTGCTCGGCGGAATCGCGGACCGCGCGCTTTTCCACTTCGGTGATGCCGCTGGGCACGCACACGACCATGCTCCGAATGGAGGTCAGCCAATTTTTCTTGACCTTTTGGAGCAGGCCTTGAATCATTTGCTCGGCCACTTTAAAGTCGGCAATCACGCCGTCCTTGAGGGGCCAGATGGTCTCGATGTCTTTGTGGGTGCGCTCGTGCATCTGAAGGGCTTCATAGCCGATCTCGCGCACCTCGCGGGTGTTATGATCAACGGCAACAATACTGGGTTCATTGAGAACGATGCCTTCGCCCCGGATGTAGACCAGGGTGTTTGCCGTCCCTAGGTCGATGGCAACGTCCTGTGAAAAGTTGAAAAACATCTATATGTAAACGATGGTGGTGACCAAAAGTCCGTCGGACGAGGGCCCAGAGGGGTGCCCTTCCGCTGTGGGGTATAGGTCGTAACGAATAGAGAGGATGTTGGAAAATCCCATCGATGGGGACCTCCGTCGAGGCAAGCCGCCTCCAGGGCAGGTGAATGTATTCAAGGTGCAGGGGAGAGGGGCGTCGCCTATGGACTCCGGGGATCTCTCTCCGAGAGGAGTGGAGCATCAATGGCGGAAGTGGCGCCGCCCAGTGAGGACCATGGCCACGTCGTGGGCATTGGCGGCCTCAACCACTTCGTCGTCCCGGATGGAGCCGCCCGGTTGGATTGCGGCACGTGCCCCCTCGGCCGCCGCCGCTTCGAGTCCGTCGGCGAAGGGAAAGAATGCATCCGAAGCTACCACGGAACCGGTCAGATCAAGTTCCGATACCGATGCTTTCTTGACAGCGAGCTCCGAGGCGTCAATGCGGCTCATCTGTCCGGCCCCGACTCCAAGGGTGGCCTGATCGCGTGCATAGACGATGGCATTGCTCTTCACGTGCTTCACGACGCGCCAGGCAAAGTCGAGGTCGGCGATCTCTTCCTCGGAGGGCGCGCGCTCTGTGGGCACAGACCAGGAATCTCGTTGTTCGCGTGTGGGGGGAAGGACCGGGTCTCGTGTTTGCACAAGAATCCCGCCGAGAACGGATCGCACGTCGAGAGCGTCGGCCTCTCGGGCGGCGGCCTTGTGTCGAATGAGCCGGCGACGGTCGCTTTCCGTCAGCAGGTCCAGGACCCCCGACTCAAATTCGGGAGCGATAATAATTTCGGTGAAAATCTCGTCGATGGCTTCGGCGGTGGCTCGATCCAGGGCCTGGTTCACCACGACGATGCCCCCGTAGGGCGATTTGCGGTCCGTGGCGAAGGCGTGTTGCCAGGCCGTTTCGAGCGTGTTGGCCGTAGCGACCCCGCACGGGTTGGTGTGCTTCAGAATGGCACAGGTTGGGCCTGCCTCGCGGAACTCGTCGATGAGGGCAAGGGCTGCGCTCAGGTCCAGCAGATTGTTGTACGAGAGGTCCTTTCCGTGCAGCTTTTCGTAGAAGCGGTCTGGGGTTCCGTAGAGGGCTCCGGACTGGTGTGGGTTTTCGCCGTATCGAAGGGACTCGGCCTGAGGAAGGGAGATCTGGTAGGTTTGCGGAAGGGAATCGCCCTCTGTGTCTTCGGGAGACTCTTCTGAGGAGGAGCCGTCCCGGCTGAGATATTGATGGATGGAGTGATCGTAGGCGGCGGTGTGGGCAAAGGCTTGTTCGGCCAAGTCCCGGCGGGTGCCCGCGCTTAGATGCCCATCGTTCTGTTCGAGTTCGTTCGCGACTGCCTCGTAGGCCCCCGGATCCGTTACAATGCCGACAGAGGGGTGATTTTTGGCGGCGGCTCGGACCATGGTCGGACCGCCAATGTCGATGTGCGCCAGGGCGGTCTCGAGGGGCGTGTCTGGCCCCTCGACGGCCGTTTCAAACGGATACAGGTTGCAGGCCACGAGATCGATGGGGTCATACCCGTGCCTCTCGAGGGCCGACATGTCGTCGGGGTGGTCGCGCCGGGCAAGCAGGCCGGCGTGAATGGCAGGATGGAGCGTCTTGACGCGTCCCTCGAGCACTTCGGGGACCCCGGTGACATCTGCCACCTCCGTTACAGAAAGCCCCGCTTCTCGCAGTGTTGCTGCCGTGCCGCCGGTGGAGATGAGCTCAATGCCGAGGGCCTGTAACCGGCGGGCAAAGGGGACGATGCCGGTCTTGTCGTACACAGAGAGCAAGGCCCGGCGGACGGGAGAGGCGTCAGTCGAAGAAGACGAGTCAGCAGCCATCGAGGAAGTAGTGGAAAAACGAGCGAAAGCGAGAGAGCGAGTTAAACGTCGTCGGCAGGGGCAGCCGGACGATGTGGGTCGTAGTCGTTGAAGGAAACCGTACGTCCTTCGAGGCGAACCCGATCCTCGGCGAAAAGCCGCAGGGCTTCTGGGTACAGGCGGTGTTCGACGTCTTGAACGCGAGCCGCCAACCCTTCGGGGGTGTCGTCGGCGTAGACAGGCACCGGCTGTTGGAGGACGATGGGTCCCTGATCGTACTCTTCATTCACCAGGTGGACGGTGGCTCCGGTCCAGTGGACGCCGTAATCGAGCACGGCCCGATGCACGTGCATTCCGTACATTCCTTTGCCGCCAAAGGCAGGAAGGAGCGCCGGATGAATGTTGGTCATGCGGTTGCGGAAGGCCTCGACCACGTTGTCGGGCACCTTGCACATGTACCCTGCGAGGGCAATGAAGGAAACGTCATGCTCGCTGAGGGTGTCGAGGAGGGCCCGTCCAAACGGAGCCGGGGCGTCGAAATCGGCAGGGGGAATGACCTGGGTGGGGACCTCGTGCCGTGCTGCTCGGTCCAGCGCCCCCGCTTCGGGGGTATTACTCACGCAGCACACGACCTCTGCAGGAAGGGAGCCTTCCTCCGTGGCGTCGACAATGGCTTGGAAGTTGGTTCCTCCACCGGAGGCGAAAACCGCAAGGCGCATCGAGACCGTAGGAGCGTCCAAAGAGGGCGAGCCGAAGGGCGGAAAAGGGGCCTTGTAAGGTGGGTACTGAGCAGGGCAATTGCTAGTGACCGATCGACAAATTTCATGGAGATTGTCTCGCCGGACGGCAGAGGGTCGGCGACGGCCTTCGATCGGAAAAAAGCGGAGGTGTCTGCCGGGGCGATCTCTGTACAGCGAACAGCAATGGGTCGCAATTCAGGCTCTACGGGGATGACGTTTCCTTTTATCCGTTTCTCATTCCGTCCCTCCTTTAGGAGTTGCCACTTCGTGGAATTTGTGAAAAAACACCCCTGTGGAGATGAAATAACACTCTCCACAGCTCCTGACGTAAGAATCAAAAGAGCCACGGAGGATCGCTATGGCAAAGGATCATGGACCCAGCGTCAAAGACGACGAACAGTACGAGCGGCTTCGAGAGCAGGGAATGAGCAAGGAAAAGGCGGCCCTAATTGCGAACACCCCCCGGGAGGAGGCCGGCAAGAAGGGCGGGACGTCGCCGAAGTACGAAGAGTGGAACAAGGAAGATCTCTACGATCGGGCCAAAGAGATTGGCATTGAAGGCCGATCCGATATGAGCAAGAGTGAGTT
>CAYXAD010000056.1:0-16328 GCA_964462965.1 uncultured Salinivenus sp. | reverse complement strand
ACGAGGGGGTTTGCGCCTTCGTCAACGATCGGCTCGGGGCCGACGTGCTGGCCACCCTCGCGGACGGGGGCGTTCGTCTCATTGCGCTGCGCTCGGCGGGCTTCAACCATGTGGACCTCGAGGCGGTCGACGAGCACGGGCTAACCGTCGCCCGGGTCCCGGCCTACTCGCCCCACGCCGTGGCCGAGCATGCGCTCGCCCTCATCCTTACGCTCAATCGCAAGACAAACCGGGCCTACAACCGGGTGCGGGAAGGCAATTTCTCACTGGAAGGCCTCATGGGCTTCGATCTACACGGCAAGACCGTGGGTGTCATCGGCTCGGGGAAGATCGGGACGACCTTCTGCCAGATTATGGACGGCATCGGCAGCCGCGTTCTTGCGTACGATCCCTATCCGCGGGAAGAGGTCAAGGCCTATGCCGAGTACGTGTCGCTCGATAGCCTCTTTCAGGAGTCAGACATCCTTTCGCTCCACTGTCCGCTCACGCCGGAGACGCACCACCTAATCGACCGAGACGCCCTCGCGCAGATGAAAGATGGGGTCATGCTCATCAACACGAGCCGGGGCGGCCTGGTCGACACGCAGGCGGTGATTGACGGGCTCAAGAGCGGCAAGATTGGCCACCTCGGGCTCGACGTCTATGAGGAAGAGGAAGGGCTCTTTTTCAGAGACCTTTCGGGCCGCGTCATTCAGGACGACGTCTTCTCGCGCCTTCTCACGTTTCCGAATGTGGTCATCACGGGCCATCAGGGGTTCTTCACGGAAGAGGCCATGCGCAACATCGCCGAGACGACAATTGGCAACCTCACGGCCTTCGAGACCGGCGAGGGAGCGCTACACGAGGTGACGACCGAGCAGGTGCAGGGGTAACTGTGTGGATTGCGACGGCGTTCGGGACCGCTGTCCCACCCGCCCCGCCTTGTATGGCTCCGGCAGGACTCGCATCTTCGGGGCAGAACTGATTTGTCCGTAGTGAACGACACAGCGTCTGCTCGGCGGAGGAATGCGATGCCGGCCCGAGCGAAGCGACCGAGGACGCTTCTTGCTACGGCTCTACCGTCCAAACAAAATGGATCCTGATCGAACGGCTTCAGCGGCACCGGGCCGATCTTCATCGGCGGGTGTCAACCGCTTCGGGGCATAGTGTAGGAAGGGTCTCGAACGCGTGGCGTATAATGATGCAGCAGCCCCCTGAAGTCAAAAATACGTCGGTACTTTTCCCGTCGCAACGCCCCAAGACGATGAGCCCGGATACGGATCAGGAACTCACGAATCTGGAACAGCTCCTCGACCGGGTGTGCGAGAGCACGAAGGAGGGCGATCGCGTCTCTCTGGACAGGATCATGGACTGGGTTGGACGCCGATCGTTCGGCCCTTTGCTGCTCGTGGCCGGGCTCGTCACTGTTTTGCCCATCATCGGAGACATTCCGGGCGTCCCCACGATCATGGGGGTGTTCGTGGTGTTGATTGCGGGACAGCTCCTGCTCCGCCGGGACCACATTTGGCTTCCGCAATGGATGCTCGAGCGATCCGTGTCGCGCGACAAGCTCCGGACGGGGCTCGAATGGATGCGCTCCCCGGCACAGTTCATCGATCGCTTCCTGCGACCGCGCCTCACGGTCTTCACCCACCATGCCGCAACGTATGTGATCGCAGTCGCGTGCATCGTTATCGCCGCTGCCATGCCACTGATGGAGGTAATCCCCTTTAGCGCCAACCTCGCCGGCGCGGCCCTCACGGCCTTCGGTCTATCACTGATCGCCCATGACGGCCTTCTGGCGCTGTGTGCGTTCGCGTTTACCCTCCTTACATGCGGAGTGGTCGTCTACAACATTCTTTGATCCGCTAATAAGTGTGGATGTGGGAAATTGCGGCGCACGCCCTGCTCTTTGGAGCGTCCCCTCAGATGGTGATCACGAGCTTCCCGAAGTGCTTGCCCTGCTGTTGGTAGCGGTACGCCTCGGCGACCTCGTCGAGGGAGAACGTCCGGTCCACGATGGGTGTGATGTCATTGACCTCGATGGCCGCGTTCATGGCGTCGAAGGACGCGAGCGGGTGATCGATACTCCCCACGTAGATGCCATGGAGGTGCCCGCGCCGCTGCATGAGGAGATGAGGGTTCGGGTTTTCGTCGGCCCCAGTGAGCACGCCGATCAGGCCAATCTTGCCGTCGGGGGCGACGGCCTGGAACGACCGTTCGAGCGTGCCGATCCCCCCAATCTCTACGACGCAGTCTGCGCCGCGGCCGTCGGTGAGGTCGAGCACGGCCTCGTGCCAGTCGGGGGTTTGCTCGTAGTTGATGGTGTCGTCGGCACCCAGGGAGCGGGCTCGCTCGAGCTTTTCGTCGCTCGAGGAGGTGATGATGACCCGGGCGCCCGCGGCCTTGGCAAAGAGGAGGGCAAAGCTCGACACCCCGCCGGTGCCCAGCGCGAGTACCGTCTGGCCGGGCTGGAGCGGAGCGCCTGCTCCGAAGAGGGTGTGCCAGGCGGTCTGTGCGGCACAGGGAAGCGTAGCGGCTTCTTCCAGAGAGAGGGTTTCGGGGGCGTGAACCAGGCCGTTTTCGTGGAAAATCCGGTACTCGGCCAGTGTGCCGTCGAGGGGAGAGCCGAGGGCGGCGCGGTCGGCAGAGGGCGGGGCGTCGGTGGGGACCTGCGAAAAGGTGTTCGTCACGCGGTCGCCCGGCGCGAACCGGCCTACGCCTGCTCCCACGGCTTCTACTTCGCCGGCCCCGTCGGAGAGCGGGATGAGCGGGTAGTTGACCGCTCCGCCTCCATACTGCCCGACCGCAATGGGGAGATCCCGGTAGTTCAGCGAGGCGGCGCGAAGACGAACCAGTACCTGGCCCGGTCCGGGCTCGGGCGTGGGACGCTCCCTCTGTCGGAGTCCGTCAAAGGAGGGGCTGGGTTCTTCGAGTTCGATGACCTTCATGAGGGCGACGGATTGGGTCGATATTTGGTCAGGCCATACAGAGGAAAGGAGGTGGTCCCGTCAGTAAGCGACCGTAAACTGAGCCCGCTCGTGGTTCTCGTTCTCGAGCTCGTCCACTACGGCCACAGCAAAGTCTTGGTAGCTAATACGGCTGTTGCCGTCCTCGTCGGTGAGCAGGGAGTCGTCGCCCACGCGGAAGTCGTTGGTGCGCTCGCCCGGTTCGATCACGATGGGCGGACAGAGGACCGTCCAGTTGGCGTCGCTCGCCCGGGCGAGATCGCGTGCTTTTCGCCCGGCTTCGGCCTCGTCGCGATATTCCTCGGGAAAGTCGGGGGTATCGAGCAGTTCGGTGTCCTCGTCGACCTTGAGGCTGCCGGCGCCCCCGACGATGAGCACGCGCTCGGCGTCGGATTGCTGCACGGCGTTGAGGACGGATCGGATGGCCTGAAAGTAGGTCTCCTTGCCGCCTTTCCCACGGGGGCTGAGCGAGGCGACGATCGCGTCGTGCCCCTCGGCGAGACGTTCGACGGCCCCTTCGTCGCTAGCGTCCGCCGCCTCGACGCGCAATCCGTCTTTGGCGTCGAGGTCGCTGGGGTCCCGGGCTACGGCCGTGACCTGATGCCCGCGAGAGAGCGCTTCGTCTCGAATCCGTGAGCCAATATGGCCGGTTGCTCCCAGGAGGAGAATGTTCATGGTGAGTCGAGGAGTGTTTGGAGATGTGCATTGATGTAGGCTCCTTGTGCCAATGTCCTGCGTCGTCTCTTGTTGCTTCATCGTACGAGGCTCGAGCGGCAACAGGCTTTTTCTTTTCGCAGTACAGGGGCTGCATCGCTTTGTGGAAGAAAGCTTTAGATTGTTTTTCCACCTTCTCGATGTGCTGTGGCCACATATCGGATGGAGAAAGTCGTCGCCGTCGCCTACGTTGTGGGAAGCGTTTCGAAACGCACGGTGACGAGCTTCCAGCCGCATGGTTCGATTTCTTCATCTGGCCGACGTTCATCTCGACACGGCATTCGAGGGGCGATCGGACGCCCTTCGAGAGCACCTTCGGGAGGCCCTGCGCACCGCCTTCCGCCGGGCCGTCGACTGTGCGCTCGACGAGGACGTCCACGCCGTGCTCATTGCTGGGGATCTCTTCGACGATGAGCGCTTGAGCGTCGCCACGGAAGCCTTTCTCATCGAGCAGGTCGAACGCCTCACAGACGCCGGGATCGAGGTGGTGTACGCCACCGGCAATCACGACCCAGGGGGACAGGGCTTTCGGGCGGCGAAGATCGATTGGCCCTCCGGCTTTCATTACGTCGACACTCGGACGCCGACGTCGATCGAACTCCCCGGTCCGGAGGGGGAGCACCGTGGCACGGTGGTCGCAGCAGGCCACGTGGCCTCGCAGGAAGAGACCAACCTCGCGGCTCAGTTTCCCGAGGCCGAGGGGGACGCTCCTCACATTGGGCTCCTGCACGCGCACGTCACGTCCGCAGCACAGGTGGAGGCCCACGATCGGTACGCGCCCTGCTCGGTCGAAGACCTGCAGGCCCCAGGGTACGACTACTGGGCGCTGGGCCACATTCACACGCGCCAGCGGGTCGCCCCGGACGTGCCCGCCTGGTATCCCGGCAACCTGCAGGGGCGTTCGCCTCGCGAGACGGGCCCACGGGGCGGATTGCTCGTCACCCTTCGTCCGAATCAGCCCCCCGAGGTGGACGTTCGCCCCTTCGCACCCACCCGATGGGAGCAGATCGAGCTCGATGCCCTCGAGGACGTGGAAACCGTCCAGGCCCTCGTGCAGAAGATTCGAGGCTCGTATCGTGAGAAGGCCCAGCGGGCCTCGGCGACCGACTGGCTTCTGCGGGTGGATTTAACGGGGCCCTGCCCCCTGGCCGACGAGCTCTCCACCGGTGATCAGGTCGAAGAGCTCGAACAGGTGGCGGCCGAGCGGCTCGACCTGCGTGACGTCGAGATCCGCACTCACCGTCTCACGCCCCCGGTAGACGTCGAGGCGTACCGAGAGGATACCCATTTCGTCGCTGAGCTTCTCGATCACTTGGAAGCAGCTCGCACCGACGACGAGGTTCTCGACGCTGTGGCTCCGGAGGTGCTCGCAGGCCTCGCCGAGGAGACACCGGAGGCGCGTCGGTCGTATCTGCGTGGACTGCTCGACGGGCTCGACCGCGAGGCGGTGGCGCGCCTCGTCGAGGAAGAAGGCCGCAATCACTGAACGGTCCATTTCCACAGGAGGCTTCACGGGTCGGTTGGGCGCCTTCATCCCTCGATCCTCGTCCACTCGTGACTTGTGACTCATGACTCGTCAACTCACCTCTCGTCAACTCGCAACTTCCAACTCGTGTCTCTCCGCATCGAATCGTGCACCATCGACGCTTTTGGGCCGCTCCAGGGCCTGACCCTCGACGCACTCGACCACCCCGTAGTGGTGTTGCAGGGGCGCAACGAGGCAGGGAAGACGGCCTTCTTTCACTTTTTGCAGACCATGTTCTACGGCATCTACCCGACGGATGCCGCCAAGCACCCCTATGCACCGCGTGGGGGAAACCCGCTGGAGGGACGCCTCGACTTTCGCCTGCGGGACGGATCCCAATACTCGGTCACGCGTCGCCTGCGCAGCACGCCCCTGGGACGACTGCACGACGAGTCGGACGCCTCGACGCGGCTCCGCAACCGGACCCTCCCGGCCGTCCAGCACGTCTCGCGCTCGGTGTATGAATCCGTCTATGCCTTACAGCTCGAGGATTTGATTCAACTGGAGGGTCAGGCGTGGGACGAGATCCAGGATCGGCTCCTGGGCACGCTGAGTGTCGATCACATCCGCCCGGCTCGTGTGGTGGTCGACGAGCTCGAAGACGAGGCCACAGATCTGTGGCGCACCGACAATCGCGGCAAGCCCGAGGCCAAGCAGTTGCAACAACGGCGTCGCGAATTGCGGGAGGCGGCGCGCGAGGCCCGGGAGCGGGACTCTCGCATTCGTCGCCTCAAGGACGAGATTGCGGAGCACACGCAGGAAATGGAGGCTCTGAAGGAGGAGCAAGTGGAGCTTCAGGCCGAGCAGCGTCGGGCCGAGCGCCTCGCTCCTGTTCGGCAATTGCTAGCACGGATTGACGAGCTGGAAGAGCGGGCCGGAGACGTCTCTCGCTTCGACGACCTGCCCGAAGAGCCGAAGGAATGGCTCGACGATCTCGAGGAGCAGATTGCGGACCTCGAGGCCCGGGTCGACGACAAGCGGGGGACCCTCCGTCGTCTGGAGCGGGCCCTCGACGCCTGGTCGGAGGAAGACGAGCGGGTGTTGGAGCACGCAGAGGCGATCCAGGCCTGGGTGCGTCGGCTCGAGCGACACCAGAAGCAGCGCGTCGATCTAGAGGCGGATCGCCGGGAGGCGTCGGAGGCCCAGCGCCGCCTCGAAGAAGCAGCGGAAATTCTGTCGGAGCCCTGGGATGATGAATATACTGAGCCGGTGCGTCAGCTGTCGCTGGCCGACCTGCGAGAGCGCATCAAGATGTACGAACGGGCCGAGCGCCGGTTTACGGAGACGCAGGCTCGGGCCGAGACGGTTGGGCTTCACGCTCAGGCCCGCAAGTCCCTCGTGCCCTGGCTCATGATCGTGGTGCTTGGAGCCGCCGGGGCGGCCCTCGGAATGACGGGGGTAGTGCCTGTGGCGGGCGTATCCGCGGCCGGAGGGGCCGTTGCGCTCGTGGGGCTCCTGCAGGTGCTCGCGGCGTGGCGTCACAACCGTCAGCTCGACACACAGGAGCAACAGCTCGACCTGGACGGGCGTCGGCAGGAGGCCGAGCAGCGCGCGGCGCAGGTCGAGCTCCTTCTGGGCGAGCTTCCTCTTCCGTCCGAGCGGCTGGAGCACCCAGAGTCCGATCTCGTGACGGACCTGCAGGACCTCAAGGAGGCTCTGCGTGAGCGCAATGCCAAAGCGCGCTCCGTCGAGGAACAGGAGCACGCCCTCGACGACGCAGAGGCCGAGCTTCGGGCCCTTGCCAGAGACTGCGGCCTGTCCGACGAGGTCGTGGAGCAGGCCGTGCCGGAAGTCGTTACGGCCCTGGAACGGCGGCTCGACACGGCCGAAACGCGGCAGGCGGAGGCCTCGGAGGCGGAGGAGGAAGTGCCGGCCTTGAAGCCGGAAGTGGAGTCGCTCGAGGAGCGCCTCTCTCACCTCCAAGAGCGACGCGACTCTGCCATTGGGCGCATCGAGGCGCTGGGGGACGGCGACCTAGATGCCGGCCTCAACGAGCTGGCCGAGCGCCGACGCGCGGCCCGTCGGGCAGAGGTCACAGAGGACCACCTGCACAGTGAGTACCCGGACTGGGAAGCCTACCGCGAGGAGATCGAGACGCTCGAGGAAGACGGAGAGTGGAGCTACACAGACGAAGAACGCGCCCGCATTGAACAGCGTCTCGAGGCCATCGACGAGAAGGTGCGGGAGCTCGAGAAGGAGCGCACGGCCAAGGAAAAAGATGTGGAGCACCTGCTCGAGCAGCGGACCGTCGGAGAGATCGAAAGCGAGCTCGCCCACGTCGAGCGCCGCCTCGACGAGGTACGGACGAAGCGAGACCGCCGGATGCTTCTGGCCCAACTCATACGCAAGGCAGATGCAGACTTTCGGCGAAAACATCAGCCGGACGTCATTCAGCGAGCCTCCAGCTATCTTTCGACCGTCACCCGCGGGCGTTACGAGCGGTTGGCTCTGGACGAGCACGAGGACCAGCTCATGGTGTACGAGGCGGGCAAGGGATTTGGCCACCCCGTTCGCCCCCCGCTCAGTCAGGGGACCCTCGATCAGATCTACCTGTCATTGCGCCTCGCGATCATTGATCACCTTGATGCGGACCGGGAGCGGCTCCCCGTCTTCCTCGACGAGGTCTTTGTGAACTGGGACCGAGGGCGTCGATATGCAGCCTTCGACATTCTTTCCGAAATGGCCGAAGAGCGACAGCTCTTCCTATTTACCTGCCATCCGTACTTTGCGAGGGAGGTCGTGCACCATCTCGACGCCGAGCGCTTTGATCTCACGGCTCTCCAGATTGAGGAGGGACAGGGGGACGAGGCCTGGGAGGAGGTGGTGGCTGAGCCCGACGGCAAAGCTGCGTGAGTGGCACTTTATTGAATGTAACCGTAGAAGCCGACAGAAGCTGAGGAGTCCAAACCACCCCTTGTGCCGAACTAACGAGTTGACGAGGTATGAGGGCTCCCTGTCCAGGGCAGGAGCAGTCAGCGTGACGTTAACAACAGGCTACTACGCATCGGCGTGTGTTCATTCGCCGACTGTCTTCTTCGCTCTCTGGAAGAATTGATTTGCCACTCGGTGCTTTTGGAGAATGGTGTCGTAGTGACGACCCGTCCGGCGTTCCTCTCCTGTGTTATGCCCGGGGCGGCTGGAGCTGCCGCAGCCGGTCCCATCGATAGATGCCCGAATTGTGGCCGTCGTCCCACTCGATGCGGAGCCCGACACTCCCCGCCGTTTCCACCGTCACATCCGTCCATTTTCCCCCTTGTGTTTCCTCCGAGGAGCGAGGAGGAGCGATGTAGTTTACGGTGTGGCCCTTGCAGGTGGCACAGGGACAGGCGTCCCGCAGGTCGTCGAGGGGAAACACAGAGGTGTGACCGTCACTCCATTGGACACTGAGCGTCTGATCCTCACTGTCCACGTGGACCTGAGTGGGAGAAGGAATGTCCATGTTATGCACAACGGGAAACCGCCAGAAAGAGTCGCTCCAAACGCAGAAAGCGCCGGACCCCAACGGGATCCGGCGCCGGAATGAAGGAAGAAAAAAGGACAGTCCTTCGATCAGAAGGGGTTACTCGTCCTGGAACGGATACACGTCCTTCAGGAGGGCCTGCAGCTTCGTCCGGCCGCGGTTGATGCGGCTCTTGACGGTTCCCATCGGAAGGCCCGTAATTTCGGCAATCTCGTCGTAGGCGAGCTGCTGGATGTCCCGGAGAACCACCACTTCGCGGAAGGCAGGCGGAATCTCGTTCATCGCCTCCTGGATGTAGTGGTCCTGGATGGTGCTCTCCGCGTGCTTGTCCGGGGAGAACGACTCATCCGGAATCTCCATTTCGTATTCCTCATTGTCACGGTTTACGGACTGGATGGACTGCATCCGGCGCCGCTTCCGCTTCCGGTACTCCGATCGGGCAAGGTTCCCGGCAATGGTGTAGAGCCACGTCTAGAACTTTGCAATACTGCGATAGGAGTGCCGGTTCCGGTGAACACGAAGGAACGTCTCCTGCAGCAGATCCTCGCACCGCTTCATGTCACCGAGGAAGCGGTAGAGGTACTGCATGAGACGATCCGAGTAGCGCTCGACGAGAATATTGAAGGCCTCAACGGTCCCAGCCTGAAACTGAGACATCAGGTCTTCATCACTCATCTCCTGAAGGGCTTCGTACTGATCGAAGGCCTTCTTGTCCTGCGAAGTAGTCTTTTTGGTGACGACTTCCGCTCGATCCTTGGCCATATATAGGGATATACTACGCTAAATCTTATCGGAATGTGAACGTCCGAAAACCGTGGCCTGTCAACCTCTAACGTCTTAAGACGCCCGCCAAATCGCAAGTGAAAATTGTTACGAATCAGGCACTAGGCCACGTGTTCCCTAACGCATCTCATTGGGTTATTATTGTGCTGCAAAATGCAGTCCAGAGGGGGGCTCTTTGAAAAGGTGCCCCCAATATTTTGTGAAGGGAATGCAAGTTCCGTCATATCGACAGAAGAACGGGGGGCAAAATCGGAAAGAGCACCGACGATTCGTCAGAAAGCAACGGAATGGGCCCGGGTGGTGATTGTCTGTCATATTCGCCTAATTGTGAAGCAACGCATTCGGCGATTACCTTCACCGACACCCTGTCCATCATCATGTACAGTTCGTTACGACCCCTTCGGGGCTTTCTCATTCCCGGTCTTCTCCTCCTTAGTTGGGTGCTTGCGGCGCCCGTTACAGTGTACGGGCAGGCCGAGGCCTCCTCGGAGACTGCGATTGTCATTCACGGGGGGGCTGGCTCGATGAGTCCCGACGCCATGAGTGACGAACGAGAGCAGGCGTACCGATCGTCCCTTCGGGCGGCGCTTGAAGAAGGCCATGCAGTTCTGGAGGACGGAGGCACCGCCCTCGAAGCCGTGCAGGCAGCCATCACGACCATGGAAGACGACAAGATCTTCAATGCCGCCCGCGGCGCGGTTTTGACGAGTGAAAACACCGTCGAACTGGACGCTGCGATCATGGATGGCAAGACCCGCGAAGCCGGTGCCCTCACGGGGGTTAAGAACGTTAAGAATCCCATTTTGCTGGCCCGCACCATCATGGACGAATCGTATCACGTCATGATGGCCCAGGAAGGCGCCGAAACGTTTGCTGAAGAGAACGGCCTCAAGCTGGTCGACAACGAATACTTCATCACCGAGCGCCGTCGATCGAGTTCGGGGGATGGCGCTGCGCGCCCATCAACTTCGGAGGGCGAGTTTGACAAGTTCGGGACCGTAGGCACGGTGGCCCTCGATCAGGACGGCAATCTCGCTGCGGGCACTTCAACGGGCGGGATTTCCAACAAGCGCTTCGGTCGGGTCGGTGACTCTCCGATTATTGGAGCTGGAACGTATGCGCACAACGAATCCTGTGCCGTTTCCGCTACGGGACAGGGCGAATACTTCATTCGCGGTGTGGCCGCTCACAGCATTGCGTCTCGCGTGCTTCACGGCGGCGAGTCCCTTCAAAATGCGGCGCAGGCAGTGATCACCGACATTGAGGAGATGGGGGGCACGGGAGGAGTCATCGCCCTCGACCGCGACGGAAACATTGCTACGCCGTTTAGCACCAGTGGCATGTTTCGGGCCTACGTAAATACCGAGGGAGAAACAGCCGTACGGATCTTCGAAAAAAGAGAAGATATGTGAGTGGGAGCATGCTCTGAGAACGCCACTGGGAGTTGTTTGTGAGGAACGGGAGCAGTATGGAGGTTCTGTCCCTTCAGAACCCTCCCGTTCCCATCTCTATCTGCAGCATACCCCAGAAAAGGGGGGAACCGACTCCATTTTTCCATGGGCCGGCGGATCCCCTTCTTGAGAGAGGCTTCTAATCAAGCAGTCGTTCACCCACAGCCTCTCGTCATGCTCCGCAACTCACCCTGTTCCTCTCTTCTCGCTGCTGTCGTTCTTCTGTGGCTCTCCCACGCCGCCTGGTATTTACTTGCTGTTTCCGTTCGTTGCTGATGCCGTTTCTCGTCGGTTTGACAGAGGTCTCGATACAAGAAACCCCTTCCTCGGGCCGTGCGAGTCAACGGTTTACCTCCCTCCATTTCCTCCTCTAGGATCGTCAGGTGGGCCGGAGTCATCTGGCGGGCCGGGATCGGTCGGGGGGCCAGCCCCGGGAGGACGCCCTCCTTTTCCGGGGGGTTTCCCGGAGCCCGGAACGCCCCCGGGAGGTCCATTGCCGACCTCGCCGGGCGGTCCTCCTCTCGGCACCGAGCCCTGAAAGAGAGACTGAAGCACCTGGGTGGCCGGGGAGCCTTCTGCGATCGCCTGTGTCGCTCCACGAGTGAGGGCTTCGACCGGCTGCGGATTCTCTCGCTGTGCACTCTCAATGGCTGCTGGCAGCTTGCGCAGCGATTCGGGGCTGTAGCTGGCATCGAGAGCCGCCGTTAAGAGGCCTTGTGCGGCTTTCGGCGCACGCTGACTGCCGGGCAGGTCGGGGAGAACACTCACAGCCACGGCCACCTCGGACAGAGGGACCGGCCGGCGTGTGGTAGCCGCCGGAAGGCCGTCGAGAAACTGCTCGAGGGTCGCAAGCGGAATGTCTTGTTGTTGTGCTTCGGCAGCAGCGGTGACCAGCTGCGTTCGGGTCTCGTTCGCGCGGGACGGTTGGGAGGTTTCTCCTGCCATCTGCCGCACTACATCGCGCTGAGCCCACTCAGACACGAGGGTTCCTGCCTGTTCCGTATGGGACCGTACACGCTGGAGAACGGGCTGCATCTGAGCGGGAGGTACCTGCTTGGCCATTCCTTCCAGCGTCTTATCGAGCAGGGGCGCAGCCGGAAGGTTCTGTTCGGCGAGCTCAACGGCGGGTTCGAGGAGGGCACGCGTGGCCTCTGCATCGAGTCCGCGCTCTTGGGCCCGCTGCGCCACAGTGTTCAGCTGATCGGCGTCGAGGCCGGCCTGCTGGCCACGTTCGATGACGGCCTCGACCTCGGCCGCTTGGCCCTGGACGCCGTAGGGCATCAGGGACAAGAGGACGAGGGCCCAGGCAAGCCCGAGCCACACCGAACTGCGGTGGCCTGTCCGTATGGAAAACGAGGGACGAATCATGGGATTAGTGGACTGTGCACACGCCGTTTGTGCCGCCGAAGGCGTCGTTGGCGGTTTGTGCGTACGAAGGAAGGTCGAGCCAAGTGCTGTCATCATTGTCGACGAGGCGAATGCGATAGGCGTATCGCCCAGGAGGAAGATCGAGGGCAACGCTCCAGGTATCGTCTCCGTCGGGCTCCAAGGGGATGCCGGGCAGGGTCCAGTCGTTAAAGTCGCCGGTCAGGTGAGGCGTCCCGGAGCCGTCGTGTGGAATCTGGATCCGGAGGCCCTCGTCTGTGTCCCGGCACACCTGTCGTCGCGGAGGCGACTCGGCCGAGCCGCCGAGCACCCGTTGCGCTGTCAGGCGTAGCCCTGCGGACGCGTGAACGTCTGTAGTGGACTGGTCATTCTCTCCCAAGCGAGCGGCGAGCGTTCGGACGTGGGCAAAGAGAGAGACGGAAGAATGAACCTGCCACTGCGTCTCGAGGCCGATCCGACCGATGCGATCCTGCACCGTTTGCCGCGTCGCGGTCGTTTGCTGCGGGCCGGAGCCCCCCTCTGTGGGAATAGACTCGGGTGTTTCGTAGTGAAGCTGCTCGAGCCCGGTCTCCACGGCAAGGGACCACGAGCTCGTCGGCCAGTACGTCCCTCGGAGCGCTCCCCCGGTACCGCCAAACTCCGAGTTGATCGATGTCGTGCGCCCGTTGCTCCAGTACAGGCGGGCATGTCCGCGCAGTCGGTCGGTGAGCCACCCGGAGCTACTCAGCGACACGAGGCCGCTGGGTTGCCGATCCGTCGCGGCCGACGTGGTGATAGAGCGCTGTGAATAGCCGCCCCGGAGCGTGACTTTGGTCGTTGAGGTCGGTGCCCAGCGAACCGCAGGGAACGCCCACCATGTGTCGCGGGACGCAGCGAAGCGATAGCGCGTTCCGCCTCCCAGAGCTTCTACATCCCACTCGGGGGTGAGGCGATACCGCAGCCGAACATTGCCCTGGGTGTACTGAGGGAGGTTGTCCCGCCGCGGGTAGAGGCGGGAGCGAGCCGAGAGGTCAAGTCGCGTTCGGCTCGCATTGCGAGTAAGTCCAATCTGGGGCGTAACAGCCATAAACGAGGGGTCGGTTGTTGAGTCCCAGGCGCCAAGTACCGGATCGAGGTATACGTTCGTTTGATGGCCTCCCGAGACGCCGAGGGTTGCAGTTCCCATCCACTGTTGGGCCTGCACAGAGGGGAGGCCTCCCCAAAGGAGAAGACAACATCCGAGAAGGATCCGCCACATGAGAACAAAGAGGATTGGTCGACGAGCACCCGTCCGCGCCTCACGCAGGCGGCTCTTCCTGCGTATCAGAGTTTCAGCACGGCGTTTTGGGCCCCAAACCCGTCGTCCCGCTTCACGGGAGCAAGCGGATCGGCGACCCATCGAGTACCGTCTATCACAAACTGGTACTCATGTTCTCCCCGCGAAATGGGGATGAGTCCCGTCCATACCGTTTCACCGTTCACGGTGCGGGGAGAGAGCGGAATGGGGTCCCACTGGCTAAAGTCGCCGGCCACCGCGACCGACTCGGCGTCGTCGGTGGTGTAGATAAAGCGCGTCCATACAGTTTCTTGCTGGGAGGAAGAGGTCGTGCTGGCTTGTTGCAGCGTGGAGGAGGCCGTGGGGCCGTTGGAGGACATCGCTGGATCCTCAGGGGCCACCGTGGGCCACGTGATCCAGCTGAGCAGTCCAGCGAGCAGGAGAACCGCAAGGGGATAGGCGGGGCGCACCGGCACCGTCACAATGGGGGCCGTGAGGGCCTCCCACCAATTCGACAGGCGAGATTGAGGCGAAGTGTTCTCAGCGACCTCTTTCTCGACGGCCTCCATCGTGCGATCTGCGAAGCCGGGGCCAGGCTGGGACGATCGGGAGGCGGCCAGATCTCCTCGGATCTCGAGTTCGAACTGCAGTGTCGAGCGTGCCTCCGCATCGTCCGCAATGCGATGGAGGGCCTGTCGAGTCTCCTCGTCCGACACTTCTCCCTCTATGAACTTTCTGACCAGGAAGTCTGGATCGTGACTTCTCATGACAGTTCCTTGGACGGTTGCTCCAGCAAAGTGCGAAGTTTTTTTCGGGCTCGGTGAACGCGAACCTTTAAGGCACTGACGGACACGTCCAGCCGCTTCGACATGGCCTTGTACGTAAGTCCATCGCGGTACTTGAGCAGAAAGGGGGTGGCGTAGGTGGACGACAACTGTTCCAGCGCCGTCCACAACTCCTTTCCCTGCTCGTCCGCCATGAGCTGATCGTCCTGAGCCTCTCCGTCAGTGGCCAAAAGGTCAGCCTCTTCCCGGTCGGTGCGGCTAAAGGCGTACGTTTCGCGTCGGACATTCTTGGCGTAATCCCGGCAGTGGTTGAGCGTAATGCCGTAAAGCCATGATGCAAATCCATCCGGGTTCTTCAGATCCCCGATTCGCTGGTACGCCTTGATGAAGGCATCCTGCGCCAGGTCTTCGGCGTCTTCGGGGCGATCTGCATACTGATGGGTGAGGTCGAACACCATGCCCTCGTATCGTTCGATGAGAATCCGAAAGGCCTCACGGTCTCCCTCCTGGACGCGGCGTGCATACGTTCCGTCGGAGTCGTCGTAAGACATGAGGATAAATGTCGGGTGGGCAACCGAGATGAAGATCAAAGAGGTGGTGTCGCCATCTTCGACCCATTATTCCGGGCAGGATGCATGCCACTTCCTTGAAAGGTTCTCCACTCGTCTTCAGCGATGCCCGACCATCCGGAAAACTCACAATTTTTCCGATTTATGCTTACGACTTGACATAAGGGTCCGGAACGTATCAGTGGGGCCTCCCTCGTTCCGGACCAGTGCCCGGTATTGGCCGGGCACTGGTCAGAATCTCGGATGAACAAGGGAGAGGCCAATTCACTCCTCGCTGGAGGTCGTATCCGACGTCACGGTAGCAGTGGCATCAACCACCGGAGTAATCACCCAGTTGCCCTGCGAGCTTCCGTGCAGGCTCTGCTGTACGTCAAAATCGAGGGTGACTTCTGCGCGGTCGTCCTCCGAGTCGATCGTGATCGGTTCGAAGTTAACCTTCAATCCGGTCTGTTGGCCGCTGGCAATCATCACGTCGGAGGTGCTTCCGTCCTCGAACGTCACGGCCACTGGATCGGTGGTGATCAGACGGAGCTGACCGTACGTCCCCGTGGGAATTTCGCTTCCATTGTCGCTCAGGTACTCGTCGACACCCTTCTGAAGGTCGATCAAGTCGACCTTGAATGTGTCGGCGGGCAGGGCAGAGGGGCCTCCGGCTTCTTCTTCGCTGGTGTCCTCTTCGGCCACTACTTTTACCTCGCCGATGGTTACCACTGCGGAGGTGATGGTTTTGTCGTTGTGGGCATTTTTTGAAAAGCTAGAGGCTTTGCTGCCACTGTCTGTAAACTTGACGGAGAGACTTCCCTCGATCGAGTCGGACGTCGAGTTTGTGCTGTCGCAGCCGGTGACAGCAACCATTCCGAATGCAAAAGTGAGAGCAAGAAGGTATGTCGATAGACGTTTCATAGGAATACTTCTGGGGTGAAGGAATATTCTCGGTGAGAATGCGAGACGGGGCGGAAGCATGCATGTCCGCTTCCGCCCACCGGAGATCGTCTCGCACGGGGTCAGCCCTCCGTAAGTCCATCTTCGAAAGAAGGGCTGAGGTGGGGCAGCCGGCAACTGCACCCAATGGACGAGTCGATTCGTCGATGGTTACAAGCTCCGCCAAACACGAAAACGCCGGTCGATCCACGACCGGCGCCCAAAAGAAAAGGCCCTCACCTCTCGGAAGGTGAGGGCCGAAGAAGGGTCGAATGTGAGCAATGCGGCTAGGTAACCGCTTCCGTGCTTGCTCGCTTCAGGGTGTCGACGTGAGTGAGCTCTTCCCATGGGAAGTTCGGGCGGCCAAAGTGGCCGTAGGCAGCGGTTCTCCGATACTGAGGCTTCAAGAGGTTGAACCGTTCAATAATTGCCGAGGGGGAGAGCTCGAAGTGCTCCCGAACGAGATCACAGAGCTCGGTGTCCGGAAGCTCCCCGGTACCGTTGGTATTCACGTCGATCGACACAGGATCG
>CAYXAD010000055.1:0-16542 GCA_964462965.1 uncultured Salinivenus sp. | reverse complement strand
GCCGTCCCTCGGTTCGGAAATCGTGGGAAGAAGAGGGGCCCAGACGACGTCCCGACTGATTATCGAACGTCGCTCGGCGAAGAGGTAGGGATCCACGGCAGAGAGGGGTTCTGAACTCGCTTGAGGATAGAATCGATGATCCGGTTCCAGGGGACGGCCAGCAGAATAAGGAAGTATGTGGAGGCCTGAAAGAAAATGTTCATGCTGAAGACGATGCCAAAGTGCATCACCACCATCAGCAGCAGGACCACATGGCGGGGTTTTCGCCACCAGATCAGAAAGCTGAAGAACTCGACCAGGAGGCCAAAAGTGAGGAAGAGGGTCCCGAAGTGATAATCGTAGAATACCATCTCCTGAATGAAACTGGGATCGAACGCTCCGAACCTCGAGATTGTATCGACTTTGCGTTCGGCGATCCACATCAGAAGGTGGCGCCCGTCGGGCCAGGTGATGCCGGTGCCAATGAGTTTGCAGATGGCCGCGGACGTGTACCCGAGTCCGATAAAGAAGTAGAGGAACCCGAAGGTAAACCGGCGTCGATTGGATTCGGACCGAAAGGCGACGAGCGCGAGGCCGAGTCCGAGAATGCCCAGCCCGACCAGATTGGATCCGTGCGAGATTTCCCCGAGGCAATATCGGGCCACGTACTGAAGGTGGAAGCCGAGCAGGGCCAGCAGGTAGGCCGGTCGCCACAGGCGGAGGAACCCAATCAGGCCAAGGAGGGCTACGAGCCCCGCATTGGCGAGGGCGACATAGTGGTCGAACATGAACGAGACGTCGATGTACTGCGCCAGCCCGAGGGGAAGCAGGACCGAACTGATGTTTTGCTGAATGTAGACCCCCCAGGTCCAGCAGAAGTAGACCGCGTACGCCAGCAGGAAGAGTTCGACGGCGCGGAAGTAGAGACGGTCGCCCTGTGTTTCAGAGGAATCGTCGCCGAACAGCTGACGGGACAACATCGAAGTGAAGCGCGAAAACGCGGACATGACGAACGGAACGGGGCGGGTGAGCGATTCGCCGGAGGTCGAGGTCCAGTTGAGGGGCTTTTTTATTCCGGAGGCGAAGAACTGCCGGCAATTGTACGGGCGTCGGGCGAGGGATGTAGAACGGTGCTATCAGGGGTGAAGAGCATCACGGGAGTCGTGGTGACCGCCACGGAGTCCCCCGCAAGCTCTCCCCGAACGCGCATGACGAGTAGAGGCGAGGACAGAGAGCGGTTCTTGGTGAAGAGGCTGCGCAGCCCATCAATCCGCTCCTCGGTCCACTCCTCGGTCTTGGAAACGTAGTTCGCCACGTCGTTCTGATTGATTCCGCGGGGCGCCACGGGATACGCCGATCCGGGAAGCGCATCGAGCGATCCTTCCCTCCAGGACAGCGTGTCGGGATCCATCTCGGTGGGCATTTCCCGGACGACCGCACGGGTCCAGGGATTTCCAGCCTGGGAGAACATGGGATATACGCTAAAGGGCCAAAACTCACCAAGGTGAGTGGCTACAAGGAGGGCGTACGCGAGGAGTACGCCTCCCAGGATCCGCATTGATTTTCTATGCAGGGTCATGGTACGGCTGCACAGTCGGTGAACGAAAGCGTATGTAAAGTACGGGAGTGACGGACGCCGGGGGCAAGATCTTCTTAAGAAGAAGGTACCCCCAAAGATCCTTCTTTTCGGAAGATTATTTCGGGATGTATACTACATATAATATCATTGTTTTATTGTAAGTGTACTGTATGGAGTGGGAATGGGAGAATGGTTTACATTAGGGCATGCTGAGGACAAAGCCATTGGTTTTTGAGCATTTCTCGTTGTGCCCCGTATTGTTGCCTGAACACCGTCTCTTCTTATGGGCAGCCTGTGGACAAAATTCCGGATGAGACTCCGTCGGCTCCGAGTGCGCTGGCGGCGATTTTCGACGTCGCGTTGGGGCAAGCGCATTCAGGGGGCGGCCCGGCAGATGCTGACGGTGGGCATCATCGGGTACCTCGTCTATCGAATGTCCCTCATTGGGTGGGGAAACATCTGGGATTCGCTGCCCCGAACGCCCTGGTTCTACGTCATCTTCGGGGCCTTTTATCTGTGTTTGCCGTTTTTCCAGGCGCTGATCTTCGGCACAATATGGAGCCAGCGGCTCTGGAAGCTCTTTCCGGCGTCACTCAAGAAGCGTGTCTACAATAAGGACGTCCTTAGCTACTCCGGAGACGTGTACCTGTATTTCTGGGGGCGGCGCAATCTCGATCTTCCTGCACGAAAGGTTCTCCACCACATCAAAGACAATGCAATTGTCTCTTCGGTGGCGTCGACCTTCGTTGGCTTTGGACTGCTGGCCCTCTTTCTATTCAGCGGATACATTGCGCTACCTGACTTCATTGCCCGGCACGAGGTTGCGTACTCGATCGGAGCCGTCGCTGTTGCGGTGGGAGGAGGCATCGCCGCAATAAATTTTCGGCAGACGGTCTTCCTGCTCCCGAGTCGGCTTCTCCTTACCATTTTTGGCCTCCACCTCGTCCGGCTTTTCGTCACGCAGGGACTGCACGTGCTCGAGTGGAACGTGGTGATTCCAGAAGTGGATCTCCAGGTCTGGTGCACCTTCCTTGCCGTGCAGATTATCACGACCCGGATTCCGCTTCTTCCCAGTCGCGACCTTATCTTCCTGGCCGCAGGCATAGAACTTGCAGGAATCGTACAAGTACCAAAGGCGGCCATCGCTGGTTTATTGGGGGTTCACAGCGTGTTGGACAAGAGCCTGAACCTCCTGCTGTTCGCTGCCGTGTCACTCTGGGACCGAGAGTCGATGGACGGGATGCCAGCGCCGGAGGACGAGGAGAAAGTGGCTGATAGCGCCGTTCAAGAGAGTGCTTCCAGGGCCTCGGTCACGGAGACATCTTCTACGGAGCCCCCCGCCTCCTGACGCCCATCCCTTAGGTGGTACGGTTGGCGGTGGATCGCTGCACGAAAGCGACGTCCGCTCCAAGGCCTGATGGCTTTGAACGGTGCAGAGGGGTTACCTTTTTGGAGCTCTGGGCGGCTCTGTCTCCTGTGGTGGCCATGCCGTTTGCTCATCTGTTCAGTCTATGCATACCCTTTTCAACATGTTGGCCCGGTGCCTGCGAGTTTCACTGGCCCTAATCGTTCTGCCTGTTCTCCTCGCGGCTGGTTTTTTGCCCTCTGTGATGGCTCAGGGATCAGCCGTCATGGCCCAGGATGGAGACCAGGAGGCCGAGAGAAAGTCGATTCTCGTCGATGATTTCGAGCATCACGAGGTGGGCACTTTTCCGAAGGGGTGGGTGTTCGTCACACCGGGGAAGGAGGTCCGAACGTACGAAGAGGTGAGGGATCCCGGCGAAGAGGTGGTGGTGAAGGAAGAAGATGGGAATCGCTTCGTGCGTCTGATTACCGAGGGAGAGGTCCTCCGCTATACGCAGCGAAATGGGGAGGACTTTGACTGGAACCTAGAGACACACCCGCGGATTAAGTGGCGCTGGCGGGCCCACAGGCTGCCGGGCGGGGCCAGTGAAAAAGGAGAAAACGACACGGGCGGAGCCATCTACGTGACCTTCGGCACCGATTGGTTGGGGCGGCCCAAGAGCATCAAATACACGTATAGCTCGTCCTTGCCCGTAGGGACGGTTGTATCGCAAGGGCCTCTTCGGGTGATCGTTGTCGATTCGGCCAATGAGCCGCGCTTTGGGGAGTGGAAGACCATGCAACGCAACGTCATTAATGACTATCGCCAGGTTTTCGGGGGACGCCCTCCGGATCGTCCCCTCTCGATTACGATCTGGAGCGATTCGGACACCACCGGCGATGAGGCCAAAGTCGACATCGACGACATCATGATTCTTCCGTCTCAGCGTCAGCAGTAGTCCGTCTGGACGACGCTCGAGGTCGCCGACCCTTCTGCGCTGTTGCCATTTGATGAACGAGAGCCCTATGAATCGCCACTTTGATGCCCTCCGTCCCGTTCTCCGCACTGTGGTTCGACGGGCCGCCTGGGTCCTTGCAGTGGCTGTGTTGCTGTCGGCGGTTGGGGTCTACTTTGGGTCGAACCTCCGGATTGACACCGACTTTGCCAACTTGGTGCCGGACGATTACCCGAGTGTGCAGGCCCTGGAGCGGCTCCGAGAGGCTGTGGGAGGGGAGAGTGACGTGGCGGTCGGCATCGTCAGTCCTTCTTTTGAAGCCAACAAGGCTTTTGCGGAGGATCTCATTCCCCGAGCGCTTCAGCTCACCGGCGAGGACTACGAAGAGCCCTACCTCACACGGGCCGAATACCACAGAGACACGGAGTTTCTGAAGGACAACGCCCTTTACTTCGCGAGCAACGAAGAACTGAGGAGGGTTCAGGAATTTCTCGACGAACAGGTTGACGAGGCGCGACGGGAGGCCAATCCCTTCTACGTCGACATTGAGGGCGAGGGAGAAGGGAACGACCAGGAGGCTCAGGAGCTGCAGGCGATGTACGATCGCCTCGTCGGCTCCGAGTATCAGGTTTCGGAGGACAGCACGACCCTGGTGGTTCGATTTTATCCGTCGGGCTCCCAGACGAACGTCGGATTCATCGACGATCTGTACAACGACCTGGACTCCCTCGTCGAGCGCCTCGAGCCCTCCTCCTATCATTCGGAGATGGAGGTCACTCTGGCCGGGCGTCTCCTGCGGCAGGAGGCAGAGGTCCAGGCCATCACGAGCGACGTAGTGGGCTCGTTCGGAGCGGGGGTGACCGCCGTGCTTCTGCTCGTCGTGCTGTACTTCCTGTACAAGTCGTACCGTGCACGGGTGGGCACTCAGATAAGGGGGCGGGAGTTTCTCACGGAACTCGTACGGGCTCCCGTGCTTGCACTCGTCATTGCCATCCCTCTTCTGATGAGCCTGACCTGGACCGGTGGGATGGCCTACTTGGCCTTCGGGGAACTCAATCTCATGACCTCCACCCTCGGGCTGGTCCTCTTTGGCTTGGGCATCGACTTTGGCATTCACTTCTATGCGCGCTACACCGAGGAACGGGCAGAAGGGGGCTCCATCATCGATTCGGCGGAGACGACGTTCGTGAGCACCGGCCAGGCCATTGCCACCGGGGCGCTCACGACGGCGGCGGCCCTCTACGTACTCGTCGCGGCCGACTTCAAGGGCTTCAGTCAGTTCGGTTTTATTGCGGGCACGGGGGTTCTCTTTGCCCTTGTGGCCATGACCCTGGTGATGCCTGCGCTTCTTGCCGTCTTTGAGCGCACCCGTCTCCTCAACCTCGCCACTCGTACCGCCCTCCCTTCGAACGGGGCAGCGACGCACCAGCGATTTTCTGGGGCCCGTCCGATTGTGATTGGGAGTGTCGTGGCCGTCGTGGCCGCAATCCTGTTGCTTCCACGCATCGAGTTTGAGTACGACTTCGGGGCCCTCGAGCCGGAGTATGAGGCGTACGAGGAGCGGGACGAGGTGATTGACCGCGTCGAGAACAACCGGGGGAACAACCGACGCAATCCGGCCTACGTCGTGGTCGACAGTGTCGAGGAGGTGCCGAAGGTGACACGGGCCGTCCGCGAAAAGATGCAGGACTCCACCTCTACCATCCTGGCCGTCGAGAGCCTGCAGGAGCGGTTTCCGCTTTCAGATACGGCCCAACAGAACAAGCTGGAGAGGATTGCGGAGATCCGGAGCCAGCTCAACAGCAAGTACCTTCGAGATCAGACCTCGGATGAACTGCAGCGGCTTCGGCGTGCGGCGCAGGTGACCGAGCCGATTGATCTCGAGCAGGTGCCCGACTTTCTGCGCAAGCAGTTCACGACCAAGGAGGGGGAGATTGGCAAGTTCGTCATGATCTATCCCGCTGTGGGGTTGTCCGACGGACGCAACTCCATCGCCTTCTCTGAGGAAGTGGGGACAATCACGACCGAAGACGGGGAGACCTACCATGCGGGTTCCACCTCTCTGGTGGCGGCGGACATGCTGAAGCTTTTACAGGCGGAAGCACCGTGGATGGTGGCGGGGACCTTTCTGATCGTTGTACTGCTCATGTACGTGAACTTTCAGAACGTGCAGTGGACGGGGCTCGCCCTGGTCCCGCTCGTCGTCGGTGTGCTCTGGATGCTTCTGATCATGGCGGTCTTTGGCCTCAAATTGAACTTCTTTAATATGGTGGTCCTTCCTGCCATTCTCGGCATTGGCAACGATGCGGGGGTGCACATGGTGCATCGGTATCGGGAGGAGGGACGCCGATCGATCTGGACCGTACTCCGTTCCACCGGCGAGCACGTGAGCATGGGGACCCTCACTACCATGATTGGCTTTGGTGGATTGCTTCTAAGCTTCCATCCCGGGCTCCACTCCATGGGCACGCTTGCGGTGGTCGGCCTCAGCACCACCTTGCTTGCGGCCGTGGGCTTCTTGCCCGCGCTGTGGCAGTGGCTGGAGGATCGGGATGCGACCCCAGGGGACCTGAAGGAATATCCTCCATCCGAGTCGACCACCCCCGCTGCACCCAAAGCACAGAACCCCTCCTGACTTCTGTGGTGCCGAGGTGAAGGTCTTGGCGGTTCGGAGGGAACGAAGGGGGCGCTCCGCTTCCAGCGTGTGCTATTCCGAAAAATGAAGGGATGCTTCCTGAAATCGACCCTTCAGATTGTCCGAGACGATCCGATCGTCGCATGAGGCGAGGGCGTGGTCGTCCAGGGTCAATCTCGTCGCAGCGTTTGTCGTGTGCCTTCTGAGGAGAGGAAGGAGGCAGTTCGTGCCTGTCGGGGCCCAGTTCGGGCTCAATTCTGGAAATTTTGCTCCCACGAGGGGTGATCGTGGGGACCCGTACCGCAGTCGTATCGATTGAAGGTGATGCGAGTCTCATCGTGGGTTGTACCTTGTGTGCAGACCCTGTCGTCCGTTCCACCACTACGTGAGAGGTACCTAAGCCATGACGCCCCGCGAATTTCTGCGTCGCTACGAGCGCGAAAACTATTCGGAGGATCCCCGCATCGTCAATGGTCGCTTTGTTCCGTCTGACACGCTGAACGTGGAGCCTGGAGAGACGGTCGGTGTCGTGCTCCTGAACCTCGGCGGGCCCGATGGGGAGGAGAGCGTCGAGCCGTTCCTCTATAACCTGTTCATGGATCCAGCCATTATCGACATTCCTGTCGGTGGCGTTCTCCGGCACTGGCTGTGTCGCCTTATTGCCAACCGGCGGTCCAAGTCCGTCGCGGAAGATTACGCCCTCATCGGCGACGACGATGGCTCGCCCATCAATCCCCTCACGCGAGAGCAGGCCGAGCGCGTGGAGGCCCAGCTCAACGAGCGGTTCGGCACCCAGAACGGGGTGACGTTCAAGACCTACATGGCCATGCGCTACTGGAAGCCCTTTACCGAGGAGGCCGTGGCGCAGATGAAGGAGGACGGCGTAGATCGGGTGGTGCTCCTGCCACTTTATCCGCAGTACTCCAAGACGACGACCGGCTCCTCGCTGGTCTACTGGAAGGAGCTGGAGCACGCAGGCGAGATGCCGGCCTGGCCCACGACGTTCGTGTTCGAATATGCGGCCTATCCGAAGTACATCCAGGCCCTGTCGGAGCGCATCGACGAGGGCCTCGAGCAGTTCGAGGCGTCCGTGCAGGACGAGGTGCACCTCCTCTTCAGCGCGCACGGCACGCCCCTAAAGGAGATGAAGGAGCGGCGCGATCCCTACTGCTGTCTCATCCACTCGACGGTCGACCGGGTGATGAAGCATCGGGAGCACGACCGCGACTTCTCCGTGGCGTTTCAGAGCAAGGTGGGTCCGGGCGAGTGGCTGACCCCCGGCACGCCCGACGAGCTCGAACGCCTGGTCGAGGAAGAGGGCAAGGAGGCGATTCTCGTGGTGCCGGTGGCGTTCGTCACCGATCACGTGGAGACCAGCTACGAGCTCGCCATCGAGATTCCCGAAGAGCTCGAAGAGGAGGGCGTCCACATCGACCACTACGAGGTGATGCCGGCCCTCAACAGTCATCCGCTCTTCATCGACACCCTCGTGGAGGTGGCGGCCGCACAGCTCGACCTTCCCGATCAGGACACGCCCCAGCCCTGGAGCGTTCGGCCGTGCGTGGAGAGCAAGGACCGTCGAACCCAGTGCCACCAGTGCGAGCGCATCGTCGAGGCGACGGACTGGAGCCGGGAACGAGAGGCCGCGGCTGCGTAGGCTTCCGAGTACCTTTAGCGGTATAGTTTTACCTAAAAATATTTAAGGAGAAGTCGGATCGGGGGTGGGCGCTGGGATCCCTAAAGGGACACTCTGTCCAGGCAGAATAGAGCTGAACTTGGACGGAAGGAAGACTTTCATTTCCTCATATGTTCACGCTCAATATTGAGGACAAATAAATCGAATAAAAGAGCTTACATATCCTGGGGACGACGAGGTCCTATCGGGCCACGAGACTGTCGAGTGGGGGCAGGGTCTCGGTGCTCGGCACTGTGTCGGATGGCGCCTCCGGCTCCGAGAGCGTAAACGACAGGCTCAGTGCACAGTGATCGGACGGCGGCTGGGGCGCGCCACACTGGATCTCAGTGTCGATGGGCGTGATAAAGCGCGGCCGGTAAAAGATGTGATCGAGCTGGCGGGTGGGACTGGACGCCGGAAAGGTGTTTGGGGGCGATTCGCTCTCATAATTCTCCGCCGAAATGGCAGGAGACAGGTCCGTCCCTTCCAGCAGGAGCTCCATCGTATTGTCCTCGGCAAACCTGCGCCGCTGGTCGGGCTCCATGTCCGGCAGGGCCGCCGGCATCACACTGTTGAAATCGCCGAGGAGGAGAATAGGCACGTCCAGATCGGCGAGTCGCTTGTACAGTTCGTTCAGAGTTCGGGCCTGCAGCTCCCGCGTCTCGGTGTCGAACGCCTCCAGGTGCACGTTGATGATCGCCAGCGGACGGCCGCCGACGTCAGCGACGGCAATCTGCGCGAGCCGATCGAGGTAGAAGGCATCCCGGACGAACGGCTGCGGGGGACGTGCGAGCTCCATGCGGACGTGCCGGCGGAGAGGGTATCGGCTCAGGATTGCCTGCCCGGACAGGACGCGCCCGAAGTGGACGGCGGGCCAACCGTACGGAAACGGCACGTAGCGTTCGTCCCAGTTGACCGCTAGGGCGGCGCTGGCGTATCCGAGGCGCGTGGCGATTGTATCCAGCTGATGCACATCGGCTGAGCGGGCCGCGCCGAAATCGATCTCCTGGAAGCCAATGAAGTCGGGATTCGACCGCCGGAGGAGGTCGAGGGCCTGGTCCATATTGGCGTGAAAGAGGCTGTCGGACCGAACCACCGGTTCATTGTTCGTCGTGCCCGACAGATACCCGATGTTGTAGGTCATCACCGTGAGCGTATCGCGGTCGGCGGGGGCAGGGTCCGCCGGATAGGGTTTTGTCTGTGCCAGCTCCGCCTCCGAAAGGCGACCGGAGCTCGCCCAGAGGAAGAAGAGGGTGGCGCCAAGGAGGAGGACGCCTACAGTGGCACCCACGATCTGGAGCGTTCGCTTCATGACGGACGGAGCGAAATGGACAGGAGACGCAGCCGAAATGTAGAACGGCCTTCTGTGGAAATCCAGTTACGACTCTCCAGAAGAGGGATTGGGGGAGCGGCCGCATCGCGACCGGGTAAATGGCTCCGAGAAAAGGAGAACGGCAATCCGGGCGCAGTCGCGGTGGAGCGGCGATCTGTGCAACACAGTTGGGGATCGAAGCACGGGTTACCACACCGTTTCGAACGGACGGGCGTAATCCTGGGGGGGAGGAAGCACGGCCACTCGCACGCGACGGTTGCGCCGGCGGCCATCGGCCGTCTCGTTGGACGCCAAGGGGCGGGTGGCGCCGTAGGCGACCGCCACAAACTGCGTTCGATCGAGGTCGGTCTGGTCGATGAGGTGGCGCACGACCGCCGAGGCCCGGGCCCCCGAGAGCTCCCAGTTCGAGGGGAACTGCTCCTGGAGCTGCTCGCTCAGCGGAACGTTGTCGGCGTGACCTTCGACGCGAATCGTTCGATCTGGGTACGTGGTCTGGAGCTGGGTGACGACCGATCGGAGGTGTTCTTGGCCGCTGGGAGTGAGCGTCGCCGTGGCGGGCTCAAACAGGGAATCGGCCGACAACACGGCGACAGTTTGTCCCCCGTCTCGAAGCGTCTGCACCTCGTAGGTGAGCCGGTTGAGTCGGTCTTGGAGGGTCCGACGCTCCCGATAATACTGACCCGATTCGATGTTCTTCAGAAACTGTAGGGAGTCCTGTAGCGCTCGAAGGCGGTCCTGGAGAGCCGTGCGCTCGTGTTGAAGAGAGTCGACGAGGGATCCGCGGTCGCTGCCTCCGAGGCCGGGAGGGCCTGCTCCGCTGCAGCCCGCCACGAAGACGAGGGCGGCGACCAGGCCGAGGGAAAGGAAAGACCGAATCATACGGGACGGCAGAAAACAGGAAGCGGCGGACGAACACAGCACTCAATGCATCACCTCGGAGAATGCGGTGTTCGCTTCGAAGGAGAGGGGCTCAAATAAATCAAAGCAAGGACGGCACCAAAGCCCAGAAGGGCCAACAGCACGACCGGCAAAACGGGGTCCTCCGGGCGCGGGAGCCGAAGAGCCCGCTCGGCCCCGCCGTATGGCCAGAGCGCTCGAAGGGCACCGGCAATCAGGCCGACGAGAGCAGCCATCGTGGCATCGTGGCGGGTGGACAACAGCCAGTCGAGCAGCTTTGAGAACATACCCAGGCCCGCTGCCGCCCCTCCCATAAACGTGAGCACATAGAAGGCTTCAAAATTGTTCAGGGCCGCGAGGGTCGGAGCGTAGATGCCCATAGCCTCGAGGAGAAAGGCCCCACTCACGCCCGGAAGAATCATGGCACAGATGGCGACCGCAGCAGACAGAAAAACGCGAAGAAGGTTCGGATCCGAAACGGCGAGGACCGGCAACCCCGAAAGAACAAAGGCCCCGACGGCACAAGCGACTCCGATGCCAATTCGTAGGGGCGTAATCCGTTGAATTCGACGGGCTGGAATAAGCAGTGAGGCGGCAACGAGACCTAGAAACAAGCCTCGCATCGCAGCCGGATGGGACGCCATCAGTCCCGGGATGAACCGGGCTCCCACGAGAATCGCCGCGGCCATTCCGGCGAGGAGGGGCCCCAGGAGGCGCCAGGGGATGGCAAACCAGTGGGTAGAGAATGCCTGGACATCCAGGCGAAACAGGGCGAGCACGGACGAGACGGCAGAGCTAAGCGCCCCAACGAGCTGCTCGTAGACGCCGACGATGAGAGCCATCGTGCCTCCGCTGACCCCGGGAATGATCTCCGCCCCACCCATCAACAGCCCAGAGAGTACGTAGCGAACGAGATCCGACAGGGTCGAGCGCATGCGGCACGAGAGACAAAGGCCGAAGGAGTAGGAACAGCATATCGCCAGTCAAAGGGCCCGGACTGGCGAAAGAAGTACAGCGTGGACTTCTGGCTATGACGAATCCAGCTCCAGAAGTTGTCGAACCTGGTCGTTCTGATAGAGGTCGGGATAGACCTGCTGGAACTCCTCCTTTTTGGTCGGATCGAGCCGGAATGCCGTCTTGAGCGCTCGAATGCTTTCGTTGGCACGGCCGAGGGCCAGCAGCGCCTTGGCCTGGCGGAAGTAGGTGCCGGCACTGTTGGGGTCGAGTTCTAGCGCCTGCTGGTAGGCGTCCAGGGCCTCTTCGGGCTGATGTTGTTCGAGGAGCGTTTCGGCGTACCCCACCCAGGCGTGCTTGTTCGAGTGGTCGAGCTGAAGGGCCTGATGATAGGCGTTGAGGGCCTCGTCGATCTGGCCGGCCTTGTAGGCACAATCGGCCCGCGCCGTCCAGAACTTGGGCTGGTCCTCCTTGAGATCCAGGGCATAGCGAAAGCACTCGAGGGCTTCGTCGTGTTTCTCCTCCGAGTCGAAGCAACAGCCCAATCCGTACCAGGCTTCGGGGTACGTTGGCTCCTCGTCGAGGGCCTGTTCGTAGTAGGTCCGGGCCGACGCATAGTCCTCTTGTTCTTCGCACGCGAGGGCCAGGTTGTAGTACGTGGCCGCGTCGGGCCCCTCGAGTTCGAGCACCCGCTCGTAGCTCTCGACGGCCTCCTCGAACGCCCCCATGTTCGCCAGGGCATTCCCTCGATTGTAGTAGGCCGACGCGAAGTCGTCCTGAATGGCGATGGCCATCTCGTAGCTGGAGACGGCCTCCTCGAACTGTCCCATCCGGTTTAGTACGATGCCACGATTGTACCAGGCATCCTGGGAGTAGGGATCGATGTCGAGGTGGTGATCGTAGGCCTCAACGCTTGCCTCGTTGCGGCCGAGTCGATCGTAACAGTATCCCAGTTCGTACCAGACTTCGGGATGCTCCGGGGCCACCTCGGTGCACCGTTCGAAGGACTCGATGGCCTCTTCCAACCGATCGCGCCGCTCTAGGGTCACGCCCCGATTGAACAGCACCTCCCCGTGGAGCGGATTGATCGAGAGGGCCTCGTCGTACGCCTCCAGGGCTTCCTCCACGCGTCCCAGACTGTCGAGGGTGATGCCGACGTTGATGAGTGTTTCTGTGTCGACGGGGTTGAGCTCTAGGGCCTGCTCGTACGCCTCCAATGCCTCCTCGTGGCGCCCCAAATTGTTCAGCAAAATGCCGCGCCGCATCCACGCATCCGACGTATACGGATGGAGCTCGATGAGATGGTCGATGACCTCGAGGGCTTTTTCCATGTGCCCCTCCTCGAAGTAGAACGAGGCAATTTCCTCGAGATCACTGGAGTCGAAGTACGAGGAGGGATCTTCCTCATAGGCGGCCACGAGATCTTTGAGGTAATCCTCCCGCGCAGAATCCTCAAAGTTATCGAAGCCAAAGTCGAACGTGCTCATATTGCGCCGGTACGTGATTCGTCAGAACGCATGGAGCTTCGAAGATGAGACAGCGGATCGTGACCGAAGCTCCGTATCAAGTATAAAGCCCGCACTAAGGCACTTGCAACTATGCAGACTGTGGAGTCAGGTTCTTTTTCGCAGAAGTTATCTTAAGATACGGGTCCGACCCCTCGGACGTCAACTATGGTACTCCTCTCTTTTGAAGGCATTGACGGAAGCGGCAAGAGCACGCAGGCAAAGCTGCTAGACGAACACCTACAAGCAAAGGGATATTCTACGCTTCTCGTCCGGGAGCCCGGAGGCACGGAGTTGTCCGAACAGGTCCGCTCTATCTTGTTGGACCCCGACGTAAACGTCCGTCCGATGGCAGAGTTGCTTCTGTTTTCGGCGGCGCGGGCTCAGCTCGTAGAGGAACGGATTCGGCCTGCGCTCGAGGAAGGCAGAGTTGTCATTTGTGATCGGTTTTACGACTCCACGACCGCATATCAAGGGGCAGGTCGAGGCATAGCGGATCCGGAGTGGCTAGAGTCCCTGCACCGACGAGCGACGGATGGACTCGTTCCCGATCGCACCTTCCTCGTCGAAGTCGACGTCGAGACGGCTCGCGCCCGTCGTGAGGAACATACAGAAGACGACGACCGAATGGAGGCGGAAGATCAGTTCTTTTATGAACGAGTGGCTGAGGCCTACGCCGCCCTTGCGGAGGAGCAGGACAATCGCATCGTTCGCCTGGATGGGAGCCAATCGATTGAAGCCCTGCATTCTTCGGTGTGCTCGGAGGTCGACCGACTGCTACAGGACGGTGGAACCCCCGTTTTGGGCGGCGGTTCATCTGAATCGTAGGAAGCCCGCGGTTTCTGAACCGCCCCCTGTCCTGCGCTGGCGATTGCCCGTTGTTATCGAATCTACGCCACTGGTTGGCATGTCGACGCTGCCGCAACAGAAAATCGATGAAGTCCGCTCCATCTTCCAGGCGTTTCTGAAGAAGCGCAACAAACGGCAGACCCCGGAGCGCTTTGCCGTACTGGAGGAAATCTATCAGACGGACGATCACATTGACGCCGACGAGCTCTACGTTCGCCTAAAACAGGAGGGAACGAGGGTGAGTCGGGCCACTGTCTATAACACACTCGAATTGCTCCTCGAATGCGACTTGGTCGTCCGGCATCAATTTGGAAAAAATCAGGCCAAGTACGAGCGGGCCTACAGCTACTGGCAGCACGACCACCTCATCTGCATGGATTGCAATGAGCTCTTTGAGTTTTGCGATCCTCGCCTCCAGAGCATCCAAGAAATGGTGGCGGATATCTACGAGTTTGACATAAAGCACCACTCTCTGAACATGTACGGACATTGCATCCGGGAGGACTGTCCCAATCGGCCTGAAGCCGAGGAAGAGGCGGAGGCAGAAGCGTGACCCTGTGGCTAGAAGCCACTCAACGCGGACCTGTCTTCGCGTGTGCTGTGACGCCCCTCCCATTGACGCCGTAGATTCGATCACTGTTTACCCCCGTTGTCGCATGGCCCGCACACTCATCATGTCTCCGGCCCGGGTGCAACGCACCCTTCGCCGTATGGCCTATGAGATTGTCGAACGCAATCAAGGGGCCGAATCCGTCGAGCTCTTCGGCATTCAGCGGAGCGGGGTTCCCCTGTCTCGGGTCCTGACGGATGAAATCAACGAGATCGACGGCACCTCTCTTCAGGCCCATGACCTCGACGTAACTCCGTTCCGCGACGATCAGCCGGAGCTCGATCCTCCCTCGCCGTCCTCCACTGAGGTGGACGTCACCGATCGAGACGTCGTTCTCGTCGATGACGTGTTGTTTACCGGTCGCACCGCTCGGGCCGCCCTTGACGCCGTTCTTCAATACGGGCGCCCGCGCACGATTCAGTTAGTCGTGCTCATCGACCGCGGCCATCGCGAATATCCGATCCAGCCGGATTGTACGGGCCGCCTTCTTCAGACCAAGCATCGCGAAGAGGTCGTTGTGGACACCGACGATGATTTTGCGGTGTATGTGGAGGACTGACCCCTCTACGAGAGACAAGGGAGACATGTATCCTCAGAACAGGTTCGTCTCGTCTTCCGAGTCCGATGTCGAGTCCGGGTCTGGAATCTCGGAGGGGTCGTCGGTCGTAAAGAGGCGGATTTCCGTTCCGGTCCGCACGCTCGTTCCGGGCGAGCGTCCTTGTTCTCGGACGTACTGGTCGGTCGGGGAGGCAGGCTCTTCAGTTGTTTCGTCTGAGGCGTCCTCCGAGGAGGTCGGGTCGACGACGACGGCGCGGAGCTTGTGCTGGAGCAAGAAGCTCTCGGCCTCCGCCACGGTTTGCCCGACCACGTCCGGGACGTCTACGGTTTCATTCCCGAGGCCGGTGCTATACCAGATGTTGACGGTATTTCCCTGGCGAAGAGAGTCTCCGGGGGCGGGGCGTTGTCGAGTGACAGTATTGGCGTAGGGAGACGGGATCGTGTCTGGTTGGGCCGAACCCACCTCTAGGCCCAACGACGAGATTCGGTTTTTGGCCTCCCGGACCGACATGCCGTTCAGGTCGGGGAGTTTGACCATTGGGGCTTCCCCGGCGTTTACGGTAAGGTACACGCGACGCCCGGGCTTGACGTCCGCGTTGGGAAGGGGAGTTTGGTCCACGACCACATCGCGTTCGACGTTGGGGTTGAACCGTCCCACTTGGCGTTCGACTCGAAGGTCTCGTTCCTGGATGAGCTGTTTTGCCTCGTCGAAGGAGCGGTTTTCGACGTTGGGAACCCGAATGGAAACGTCGTGCCGCGTATAAGAAGGCATGATCACGGCATCAACGAGAAAAAAGGCTGCGACGCCAAGGGCTACTAGCACGCCCGTTCCCATCCAGAAATAGGCATTCCAGAAAAGGGATCGCAACCAGTCGAGAGCAGAGTGAACGGAAGAACGCATGGGGCGTGGAGGAAGAAATCTGAAGTGTGATCACGTGCCGGGTAGCACGACAGAACTCATGAGTACCGAGCACGTGGACAGAGGTACCCAAGTAATCACATGCAGTTTCCAGGTTGTAGAGAAGAGCTTTGAAGGCTGTATAGAGAGGACGGGGAGGGGCACGAGGTCCACGGGTTCTTGACACTTCGGCATGGAACTGCATAGAGGGCGTATTGTCTAACGGTAGCCCTTGACGGAGAGAGCCGCGGACGACAAGCGGCCCTAAGGGAAGGCCTAGGCGAGCAACTGCTTAGGCGAAGGGGAAGGAGGCTGTGAGACCCTTAAAGGTTGATTCATGCAGCCGCCTGAAACCTCTGATCACGCGTAGGGTCTAATTGGGACGCGTGAATGACGAGGGGAGCGGCACAGAGTCCGCCACCTCGCGTCTTGTTCTTTGCTTTTCTTTGGAAGCGAGGCGTCGCAGTCGGCAGTTGTAGAAAGGCTGTAAAGGACTGGCTGTGGCCTTGACAAAGAAAGCAGATCACCGTACGGTGTGAGTCCGCCTTAGGCGGAATTATGCCGATGCGGATTGTTCTTTGACGGAATTGGAAGCATAGCGAGTCCTGGTCGATTTCGTTGCGCTGTGAGGCGAGGCGTCTCTTTTGAGGCGCCTGTCTTGCGAGGGAAAGCAACTGCGATCGACACAGTTATTTTTTTCTGCAGTGTTTTGCACTGCAGAGTATCAGGCTTTCCGATACGGAAATTTCCTACTACGGAGAGTTTGATCC
>CAYXAD010000054.1:0-16748 GCA_964462965.1 uncultured Salinivenus sp. | reverse complement strand
CTTTGGCTGGCTTCACCAGAAGCAGACGTTTTACGACTTTGTCGAGCGAACGTGGGAGCGTCTTACCGAAGAGCAGACGCAGCCGCGACGCGTGGAGGCCACGGCGGACGACGGAAGGGGATAGGTGGGACACTTCCGTTTTCCCGGCAGGCGGAGCCGCGGTACCACAGTGGCCCGGCACGGTCGTCCTCGCTCATTCGTGCAACATGCGTTCGAGAACAACGGGATCGAGGTGGTGGCCGCCGTCGAAGGTGGCGGTGTCGGCGCCGAGACCGTGAGACTCCAGGCGATGTTCGAGGGCCTCGAGGTCGTCCGGGGACAGATATGGGTCCTTCGTGCCGAGGACGATCGTGATGTCGAGCCCCTCGAGCGTCTCGCTGTGTGCGGCGAGGTCGAGATCCGGAGGAACGCCTCCGCCCCACAGGACGAGGCGATTGACTCTCGGTTCACCGAAGGCCGTCCAACGACTCGCGGTCGCAGCTCCTTGTGAAAACCCCAGCACGTTCAGCGTCGAGGGCCGGGAGCCGAGATCTTCCACGACGGTATCGAGATAGGCCACGTAGTCCTGGATTTCATTCTCCCGATCGACCCGCGTCATCCAGGAGGCTCCGACCTCCTCGTGGGACGTCAACTCGTCCACGTAAAAGCGGGAGAGCCCCTCCGGGGCGACGACGCAGACGTCGTTGGCTGCGAGCGGGGCGAAGTTCTCAATGAAGTTCTCAGCGAGTTGTCCGTATCCGTGGAGCACCACCCACCACGTAGATGCTCTAGAGGGAGCACCGAGGGTGACGTAGCGGGCTGTCCGAGGGACCTGTAGAGAGTGATGGGTAACGGAGGAAGACACGGAAAACGAGGGGACAAGAGTGGTTCAGGAAGGAAGGCCGTCGGTCGAGGCGAGCGTTCCAACGTGGTCCAGGGCCTCCTCGGCCGTGGTGACAACTCGCGTCAGTTCGGTCACTGCTTCCCGCGCAAATCGTTTTTTGCGCAGCTCTTCAAAAAAGGAAAGCAATGTGTCGAAGAAGCCGTCGACGTTGAGAATGGCGATCGGGTGGTTGTGGTAGCCGAGCTGCTTGAGGGTAAGCACTTCCATAAACTCCTCCGCGGTCCCGAAGCCGCCGGGCAAGACGATGAACGCATCGGCGTTCTGGTACATAATGCGCTTGCGCTCCCGCATGGTCTCTGTCACGATTAAATTGTCGGCTTCGTAGGCAATCCCTTCCCGGTTTTGCAGCTTCGAGGGGATGACGCCCGTAATGGCTCCTCCGGCGTCGTGGGCAGCACGGGCGAGGATTCCCATCAGGCCCACCGCTCCCCCGCCATAGACGAGCCTATGACCTCGCTGGGCAATCTCACGACCGAGGGCTTCTGCCACCGGGGGATAGGTGTCGGCAATGGCGTTGCTGGACGAGCAGTACACACAGATGGAGGACATAAAGCAGCGGAGGTGTGAAACAGACGTTCTCTTCGAGACAGAAAGCTTTCGTTCGGAACCGACAAATGCGACAGAAAGCCCCCGCCAGGGTTTCCTATACGTGGAGTATTCGGGGCAAATAGACCAAGCGCGTGCAGTTTTCGTTGGGGACGGACTCGATTGTGCTCCGTCACACTGCTCCGCAGGCCGAGTGGGCGTCGGATAAAAGCTAGCGTGAGGATTTGATCTCGAGGGACTGGAGAACCCGTTCCGCCTGCTCGAGGTGACGCTTCTCGTGGGCGAGGGTGGCTTCAAACCAGGCACCGAGACTGATACGCAGGAGAGGAAGGGCCGGAGACGGGACCCGGATGCGACGGAGATCGAGCTCCTCCGACGCAGTCACACAGTCGGCAAACTGCTCCTGCAAAGCGCAAAAGTCTTTTACAGTTTCTTCCGGGTAAAGCTGCTCCGGGGCTTCTGGTTCGAACACCGAGGGGGCGGTGAAGGACCATCCGGAGGAGGGTTGCATGGATTGAACGAACCACCGACTGATGAAGCCATACCGAAACGGCGGCGTGCCGAAGGGGCCGTCCTCCTGCGCCTCTTTGATGGCGTCTTCCAGGGGGCGGAGTAGAAGCCACCCGGCTGTGTTCATGTGGTCAAAGACCTGCGCGACCGACCACGTGTCCGAGTCGGGCTGTGTGGTGAGGAGTTCGTCTTCGACGCCGTCAGTGAGGGAGAGGGCATCGTTCTTCCGATGGAGGAAGCCCTCCTGGTATTGTTCAAGCTGTTCATGCATGGTATAAGTGGTTCTTTCCCGAACTGTCACTGCCGGAGGGTGAGGGAAACGGAGCAGGAGTCACGAGTTGGGGCTCCCCACCGAGCCTTGGAGCCTCCTGCATCCCTTGGAAATGGATACTAAAGCACAGTCCATAAGGCTCTGGCCGGGTTAATCGAATGAAAGAGCGGTGTTTCCTGTAGGATTCTCGGAGAGCCGCTGTACGTGCCGCTCTATTTTGCGCTGACGAGGCGTGGTAGATTTTTCTATGGCTTGGAGGGTCGAGAGGCTTTTTCTGAGGAGGGAGTCCGCTTGGGCGTCATTGTTTTGCTCGAGATGAAAGCGTCCGAATCGACCGGCTTCCAGCGCATACTCGAGCGAAGACTCGGAGTGGATGCGACGCACCTGATCAAACCCTTCACGAAGGAGCTCCCGGGCCCGCTCGTGGTTCCCGAGATCGTGGTACACGCTACCGATTCCCATACGTGCCCGAGCGACGAACGAATGCTTTGGCCCAAGGTGCTCCGTGAATCGTTCGAGGGCCTCCTGGTAGGCGTCAAGGGCCGACTGCAGTCGGTTCGTGCGATGAAGAAGTCCCGCCAGACCATATAAACTAATGGCGACACTGAGGTGCTCGTCTCCCATTTGTGAACGCCGAATTGATAGTGACCGCCGGTAGAGCGCTTCGGCCTCGTCATAGTGTTCGAGGTGGCGGTGAACGAGGGCCAAATTGTTGATGGTGAGGGCCACCTTGGGATGATTGGCCCCGAATAATTCTTCACGCATCCGGAGAGATTCTTCAAAAAGGGTCTCAGCCTCCGTCAACAGACCGACGTTCATGAGCAGAGACGCCAGGCTGTTGATGCTCATGGCCAATTTGGGGTGTGGGGGAGTAAGTCGACGGCGCCGCTCGTCCAGAACCGATCGATAGAGCGCTTCGGCCTTCTCGTAATGGCCAAGGTTTTGGAAGACGACTCCCAGACTGCTCTTGGTTGCAACGGCCTCTTGGCTTTGCTCTCCAAGATGGGATTCGACAATGGGAAGACTTTCCTCCAAGAGTGTTTTCGTCTCTTCGTATTTCCCTTGCCGACGAAGCACGTAGGCCAGGTGCCGCTTCGTTTCAGCGAGGGGAAGAGCATCGTCAGTGAGGTCGTTATCGCGGATGGTGAGTACGTCACGTAGGATCTGCTCTGCGAGTTCGTACTGCCCTGCATCGCCGAGAAGAACGCCCAGGTGCTCTCGGCTCTCGATCGTTTCCTGGGCCTTTGATCCGTGGACACGAGCCCGAATTTGGACAGCCCGTCGCAGGGCCGTTTCCGCCTGGTCGTAGTTGCCCAATCGACCATAGATTTGCCCGACCACATCGAACATTTGGGCCTGAACACTAGGTTGATCGTCCAGTGCATCCGCCCGATTCAGGCCACGGGCCAGGAGCGCTTCGGCCGTGACAGCCTCTCCGAGTGTTTCGGTGGGAGCGTTGGCCTCAAAGAGATCCATGAGGAAGGACGTCACCTCTTCCGATTTTTGAGCTTCAGCCTGGGCCCGGTCGCGTTCGGTTTGAATCTGGACGGTGTAGAAGAGGGTCACGCCCACCAGGAGAAGAAGACCGGTAAGGCTTGCCAGAAGATGTCCACGATTGCGCAGGGCAAACTTTCGAATCCGGTAGCCGACCGTTGCTGGTCTAGCCCTGATGGGACGGTTGTTGAGAAATCGGTCGAGGTCGTCCACCAGTGCCGTGACCGAAGCGTACCGGCGTCCCGGCTCCTTCCGCAGGGCCTTCATTACGATGTCGTCCACATCGCCCTGAAGGCGTTGACTCCACTGGGTGGCCGATTGCGGAAGAGATTCACTCCTATGTGTCCTCCTCTGTACGATCGCTGTCGAGGGAGGCGGGGGCCGTGTTTGTAGCACGGTCTGTTCGATCTCAGGCAGGCGACGGCGCTCTATGTGAAAGGGACGGGCCTCCACCAGCAGCTCGTAGGCCAGTACGCCAAGCTGGTACACGTCCGTCGCGGTCGTCACGTCTTCTCCGCGCACCTGCTCAGGAGCAGCGTATTCGGGCGTCATGAGTAGCTGACTGCCGCCCGTAATGGGGGGCGGCGAGGGCATCCTCTCCGGATTCAGAAGCTTGGCGATGCCGAAGTCAAGGAGCTTCACCATTCCAGTCTCAGTGACCAAGATGTTGGAAGGCTTCAGGTCACGATGCACTACCAGATTGCTGTGAGCGTGATGTACGGCCCGACCGACGGTTTGTAGCATCCGGAGGCGGTCGCGTAAAGAGACCTTGTGCTCGGCACAGTACTCGGTAATAGGCTTTCCATCTATGCATTCCATCACCAAGTACGGATGTCCTGCCGGCGTCACGCCTCCGTCCAGAAGGCGTGCGATATTGGAGTGGTTGAGGGAGGCCAAAATCTGGCGTTCGGCGCGAAATCGAGCCACTCGCTCGTCGGTGCCGAAATAACGGGGCACCACCTTCAGGGCCACTTCCTGTTCAAAGTGTCCGTCGGCCCGCTCAGCACGGTACACGATGCCCATTCCTCCACTTCCCATTTCCTCGACGAGTCGGTAGGGACCGATCTGGTCGGCCCGGCCGACCAAGTCCACAGGGGCTAGGTCCCCGAGAAGTTGAGCACCTAGCTTTGCGGCGTCGTCGTCCAGGAAGGAAGGGGCATTGGCTTCTGCCTCCAAGAACGATTCGACGTCCACTCGGAGCGAGGTGTTGTCTTCACAAAGAGCCTCTAGCAGGGATGCTTGCTCGTCCGGAGGACACTGGAGGACCTCATCCAGGACGTGTTTGATTTGTTGCCATCGGTCCGGCGTCATGGCAGTCGAAGAAGAGGCAGGGAGAGGTGGAGAGCCGGGACGGGTCCTTGGAGGTGCAGGAAAGGGGGGTACTCAGCACCGAGGAGAGAAGTCAGTCCCTTCTAAACATACAAAGGAGGGAGGACTCATTCAGGGGTGCCATTCGAGCGAAGCTCGCGGGCGAGCCAGGCGCGCGCCGTTCGCCAGTCCCGCTTAACAGTGCTCGGAGACACGTCGAGCATCCGTGCGGTTTCCTGGATGGTCATACCAGCAAAGAATCGTCCCTCTACGACTTTTGCTTGGCGGGCGTCGAGCGTCTCCAGTCGATTCAATGCGTCATTCAGAGCGAGGACCGACACGGACGGTGGGGGTACCGACGGCGAATGCTTGTCGATCGACACGTGCGGTACCTGTCCGCCGCGCTTCTGCGCATTTTTTCTGCGGGCGTATTCGACCAAGATCTGACGCATGGCTCGGGCAGCGACGGCAAAGAAGTGGCTCCGGTCGTTCCAGTCGACAGAGTGGTGATCGACCAGGCGCTCATACGCTTCGTGCACGAGCTCAGTCGTCCGTAGCGTGTGGTCGTCGCGTTCCCCACGAAGCTGATAGCGAGCAATTTTGCGAAGCTCACTGTATACCAGCGGAATCAACTCCTCGAAGGCAGTCGAGTGCCCCTCGCGCAGCTCTTGAAGAAGCTGTGTCACTTTGCCCGGGGGATCGTTGCCTGTGGTGTCATTCATCAAGTCTCTTGTCCAGTCAAGAAGGAGTTGTCCAGGGCCATGCGTTCCCTCAATCTTCATTCCACGGGATGACCCAGATTGGGAGGGAGTTACACATATATGTAACGGCAGGCAGAAGTTCGTAGAAGAAATGGACGTTCTTCGAACCTCGTTGTCCAATACGCTTCCGGTGGTATCGCCAAGAAATTCGTCACTTTGGAGATGCTTACTATCATCTCATCTATTACACCATTTATAAACTTTCATATACGCTGATATAAATCATGAACCATAAGTATATTTATAGAACTATCTTTCATCGACCTTTCTTTGCATTTCCTGTTCTGTTGAAAGTGACCTCCTTTTTAGTTCTTGCAGTGGTCGCATCTGTTTTCATGGCGTGCGGGGATGATCCGGCCAGTTCGGAGGAAGACGATCCCACAGCAGAACTCGTTCTCGAAGGACAGGTGGCCGAGTATGATCAGGGAGAGCAGAGGGTCTGGGCGGGTCCGAGTCTTGCGGAGGGCAGCCTCGATGCCGACGGCAGCTTCACGGTCACTCTTCTTGGGTTGGAGGACATCGAGGACGATTTGGGCACGGCAGATCCCGAGGCTTCCGGATTTGATCGCTTTCGAGGGTTTGCGTGCGAAGAAGAGGCCCATGATGCGGTTGGAAGTGATGTCGGCTTTGCCATGATTACTGGTTTTGCCTTCGACGCAGAGGACCTTACGCACTTTGGGTTGGCTTCTCAGTCTGTAGATCGGGTCAGACCCCTGCCCCTGGAAGAAGGTGTGCATGTCCGCTGGATCTTTGCGGAGGAGGCTGTGACGATTGACGCTGAGTGCAGGGATGGGGACCGCGAGATGAATCTAGACCTGAGCGCCGGATGGAATGAGGTCATCATCGAGACGGATCGTCCCAAAAATACCTGGTTCCACGAGCAATACACGGGCGAGCGTCCCAGTACCGTGGAGTGGATGCTCAAGGAATAGACGCCTCGACCCTCTCTTTTGAGGGGGGAGGCCCTCTCCTGATTGCCGTTCGCAGGAACGTACAGGAGGAAGCAAATCTCTCGTGATAGGTCTGGATGGACCTTTGTGCAGTCGTCTGTACGGATGCCGGGAGCCCGGAGGTGCTGCAGCCAAAGTCGGCATCAATGCAGACTCGCAGCTCTCCCTCACCAATTCGGAGATTACGAGGAGTGGGAGTCACGGTGTGCACTGTGATGAGCCGAACGATGCCTCGTTCTCCGAGGGGAGCAATACGTTCAGCAATAATGCGGGCAACGAGATCAATGGGTGCAACTAGGGTTCCAGGTTTTCTCAGGGCTCAACGCAGGTGAGTGCATTCTGCGTTCCTCCCCTTTCATCGTTCACCAATCCACTCGAAACGCCCCGGCTTCGCAAAAAGCCGGGGCGTTTTTGGTTAGAACTGGCGATCTACTGAGGAAGCCCCTGAGCCACGGGTCTGTTAGTCGGAGGCCGTCTCCAGCAGGCCTTCGTTCACCAGAGCGGTGAGAAACTCGACGAAGTCCTCGTCGTCGAGGTGGGGGGCGAGCGCACCCGCCGGGATGACTTCTTGGCCCGTCACGAGCTTGGCTGCATACGCTAGGTCCGGATCGAGCTCAGTTACAGCTCCGTTGGCAAACAGCGTTGCCGACCCGTCGTCGCGTTCGATGAAGGCGAGGCGGGAGACGGGCCCGCGTCGCAGGCTCACGCCCTTTTGGAGGACGCTTTTGAGAGACGCGGCGGATTGAGGAGGGTCCAGGGACACGGACTCGCGGTCCCGCGGCGGTCGGGTCAGGAAGCGGCCGAACCATTCATCGAGGGCCTCGTCGTCCCGCATCAGGCCGCGGAGGAGACGCCGCACCTTTTGACGGGCCGCTTCGTGGATTTCCCCCGGGTGATCGACGGGCTCGAGGTCCGGATCGCTGTATCGGGCGTCGGGATCGATGGTGTCGATGGCGTTCTGGAGAAAGTCCGCCACGAGGTCCTGGTGGCGCGGGGCCCGAAACCCGATGGAGTAGGTCATGCACTCGTCGTCGGCGGCAATGCCGTGATGGGCCACCCGCGGCGGCAGGTAGAGCATGTCGCCGGGTCCGAGCACGAACTCCTCGTCGGGGTCGAAGTCGGCAAGGATGCGGACGTCGAGGCCCGGCACAATCTCTTCGGTTTCCACCGGCTGAGTTCCAATGCGCCAGCGCCGGTGGCCCTGTCCCTGAAGGAGGAAGACGTCGTAGTTGTCGATGTGGGCCCCGACGCTGCCGTGGGTGGGGGCGTAGCTGACCATGATGTCGTCCAGCCGCCAGTCCGGCAGGAAACGGAAGGAGTCGAGCAGGGCCCCGACCTCCGGAATGAGACGGTCGACCTCTTGCACGAGGAGGGTCCAATGGGACTGAGGGAGGTCGAGGAACTCGTCTTCGGCAAAGGGGCCGTGTCGCAGCTCCCACGGATGGGCGCCCCCCTTCTCGAGAATGAGGCGGCTTTCGACCCCCTGTTCGCAGGCGAGCCCGGCCAACTCTTCCGGAGACAGGGGCGATTGAAAGTTCGGGAAGGCCTCTCGGATCACCAGCGGCTTCGTTTGCCAATAGGTATCGAGAAACGCCTGCGGAGAGCGATCACCGAGGACCGTCGATGTGGGAGCAGAGGGTTGCATGAGGAAAGAGAACTCTTACAACAGAGAGAACCGGGCGAGGAGGCTAGCCAAGCAGCATCATGACCCCTTTGATCGCCGGCCACAGAAGCAGGAGGACCAGGAGCCAGGCCACCCATCGCACGCTCGTACGCCGACGCGGAAATTCGTAGTCACAGTAGGGGCACCGTTTTACGTCTCCAGTATCCTCGAACTCGAGGGCACAGGATGGGCATTCGCGGTACGAAGCCATAGGGGGGGCGAAATCGTCGGGCGAGGGAGTGGAACGCGTCGAGAGAACTGATCGCGAAAGTTAGAGCTGAGAGGCCAGTTCGTTGAGTAGCATCGCCACGTCGTCCTCGTTGAGGTCTTCCGGGTCGGGGCCCGGGAACTCGGGCTCCAGCTCCGTTTGGGCGGCGTCGAGGTCGAGTTGGTTCAGTACGAGCGCCGCCACACCGGTCGCAGCGGCGGAGAGGAGAAGGGCTTTGACGAACTTCGACATAGGATATACAAAGCGGTGAAGGCAACAATGGAGTACGCCGAACGGAAGCCCCTGGCTGGGGTTCTGTTCGATCCTTCGAACCTGAACGAGGCGCATGGGTTCGTTTACTTGTCCGTATGAAGCAGTGTACCTAGATGAAAGATGGCGGTGATGGATCGTATTGTAGCGGGTGTGTTGGTTGGAATTTTGGTGCTCGGCCTTTTGGGACCGAAGGGGGTCGCTCAGGAGGAGCCGACGATCAACATTGCTCGCGTCAAGTATCAGGGGGGCGGTGACTGGTATGCCGACGAGGAGTCTCTCGTCGAACTTCTTGCCTTTGCTCGTCAACATACCCTTCTCGACGTAGGCAGTGAAGAGGAGGTTGTGGAGCTGACGAGCGACAATGTCTATACGTATCCGTATCTGTACCTGACGGGGCACGGCAACGTCCACTTTACCCAGGCGGAAGCCGAGCGCCTGCGGCGGTATCTCTTGCAAGGAGGCTTTCTTCACATTGACGACAATTACGGCCTGGACGAGCACATCCGCCAGGAGTTAGAGAAGGTCTTTCCGGAGAGGGACCTCGTTGAGGTCCCTTACAGTCACCCCATCTATACCACCCGTTTTGACTTTGCGCAAGGATTGCCGAAGATTCACGAGCATGACGGGGAGCCGCCCCAGGGATTTGGGATCTTCGATGACGACGGGCGGCTCATCCTCTTTTATACCTACGAGACCGACCTCGGGGATGGCTGGGAGCCGGCGTCGGTGCATAACAATCCGCCCGAGAAGCGCCGCGCAGCCCTGCGGATGGGGACCAACATACTCACCTACGCGATGACGCATTAAGACCTCGGTTCATTGGTCCTTCCCCGACCTGCAAATGCACAGCTGCTCCGTACGCTTGTCGTGCTGAGAGGGCGTGGGAGCAGGGGAGAGTGTGGACGAGGGGGACAGGTCGTGCGATGTCACCCTGGGTGCACCCGTGCGTGACTGATGTTCCTGACCCATCACCGTATCACGCACGACTCGTGTCTCATGACAGTCCGAGGGGGCGAATTTGGGAAAAGTGCCCAAAAGTTCCGGTTGGGGTTCACGTTGTCCCTGCCATGTCATAGCTTACAAGAGACCTTCTTCCCCAGCTCCCTTCGTTCCGCCCTCATTCACAAATCTGCCCATTGTAAAAATGAGCGAGCTGCGTACCGAAGATCCTGAGATTTACGAAGCAATACAGAAGGAAGTCCGCCGTCAGAACGAGGGGCTGGAACTCATCGCGTCTGAAAATTTCGCCTCCCGGGCCGTCCTGGAAGCGATGGGGACGCCTCTGACGAACAAGTATGCGGAGGGCCTGCCCGGCAAACGCTACTACGGCGGCTGTGTGCACGTAGACCAGGCCGAGGAACTCGCTCGCGACCGAGCGAAAGAGCTCTTTGACTGTGAGTGGGTCAATGTGCAGCCGCATGCGGGGGCCCAAGCCAATGCGGCCGTCTACCTGACGCTCATGGAGCCCGGCGACACCTTTTTGGGCCTCGACCTCTCCCACGGCGGACACCTCACCCATGGCTCTCCGGTCAACTTTTCCGGCATTCTCTACGAGGCCGAGTACTACGGGGTGGAACGGGACACCGGTCGCATCGACATGAACAAGGTGCGCGACCGTGCCCAAGAGGTTCAGCCCCGAATGATTTCGATTGGTGCCAGCGCCTATCCCCGGGATTTTGACTACGAAGCCTTCCGTGAGATTGCCGACGAGGTCGGGGCGTTCCTGTGGATGGATATGGCCCATACGGCCGGGCTCATTGCGGGCGACGTCTTAAATGACCCCATGCCGCACACCCACGTGGTGACCACCACCACCCACAAGACGCTTCGAGGCCCCCGGGGCGGTATGATTTTGATGGGGGAGGACTACGAGAATCCGCTGGGCAAGACGGCCCGCAAGAGCGGCCGGACCAAGATGATGAGTGAGCTTTTCGATTCGGCCGTCTTTCCGGGGACGCAGGGCGGGCCGCTGATGCACGTGATCGCCGCCAAAGCAGTCTCCTTCAAGGAGGCCCTACGACCCTCCTTTGCCGAGTATGCTCAGCAAATCGTTGACAACGCCAAGGCGCTCGGGGCCGAGCTGCGGGAACGAGGCTACGACCTCGTATCGGGGGGGACGGACAATCACCTGCTCCTCATTGATCTGCGAAACAAGGATCTCACTGGAAAGACGGCCGAGACGGCGCTCGAGGCCGCCGGCATCACGGCCAACAAGAACATGGTTCCCTTCGACGACAAGAGTCCCTTCGTGACCAGCGGTCTTCGCCTCGGGACGCCAGCCATGACCACCCGCGGCTTTGGGCCGGAGCAATTTACACGGGTGGCCGAAATGATAGATCGCGTCCTTCAGGATCCGAAGGACGAGGACGTACAGCAGGCTGTGAAGACGGAGGTAGAGGCCCTTTGTGAACGCTTTCCCCTTTACGATTTTGTTGTTGCCTAGGGCGGAACGTGCCTGCATTCCCGGCGGTTCGTCTTAGGTCCCTGCTGCGCAGGGTTGGAACGTCTCATTGACCGCTTCTTTCACCCCATGACTTGTGTGTGATCCCATGCCGTCCATGGATCGCAGTACTCTCAGTTCATCTGCGCGCGCCGACCTGGTGGAGCTGGGTCGTCGCCTCTACGACCGGGCGTTGATCCGGCGCGAGGATGAGCTCATCACTGATCCCCGAGGCCAGCCCATTGGGTGGCTGCTCGATACCCGTGTCCCTATGCTCGATGCGGAGCTGTTTGCGGAGGTCGGGGCAGTGCTTGCGGAACGGCTGAAAGAACGGGGAGTGTATCAGGTGGTTGGATACGGCTTTGGGGCCTATCCATTGGTCTGCAGTGTCCTTGCAGGCGACGAAGGATCGATGTTTAAGGGGGGGCTCGTTCGCGAGGACCGGAAAGAACATGGACGGCGTCGCCTCGTGGAGGGCCCGGTCTGCACCGATGATCCCGTGGTACTGCTCGACGACATCATCAACAGTGGCCGGAGCGCCTCGCAGGCCTTAACCCTCCTTCGGGGGGAAGGCTACACAGTCGCCGGTCTCCTGACCCTCTTCAACTTTACGTGGAGCAGTGGGCAGGACCGGATTGCTGCTGAGGGGCTGTGGGTTGATTCTCTGCTGGATCTCAATCTGCGGGAGGGCACCAGCAGTGGCTCTGACAGTGCCTAAGGGATCCTTTTCCCACGGGGATCGATGTGAGGGCTGTTTCGCCGCGATCCGCCGAAATTACTCGCTTCCGTCTCCGTCACGAGTTGACGAGTTATCTGGCACGAGTCCTGCGTTGAAGAGGACTTCCCCCACCATTGAGGCCATCTGCAAGACGTTGGAAATGGACCGCGACGGCTCGTTTTTCAAAGGGCGACAGCCGGGAGTGGACGTAGGACGGGGGCGCCTTCCCTCGAGCGTCGAGACGATCAGCCACGTGCGGCCAGAGGACCAATCACTGGGGAGAGGTGGGAACAGCGTGCCGGCTGAGACAGTGAGCGTGACGTTTGAGATGGACCCGTAAAGGAAAGAAAAAGTAGTTCGCATAGATGGGTCAGGACTCGTTACTTCCGACCCGATGATCTTGCCTCGTATTTGAGCTGAATCCGTATGCCAGAGGTCCCTTCCTCACAGACAGACACACCTGCCGGTATTCAAGGCGACGGGGCCACCGATGAGGTGGCTGATCCCGACGAACAAGGGGTGATGCCCTTCCTGGACCACCTCGAAGAGCTGCGCTGGACGCTCATTAAGGGAGGTCTCGGCGTCCTTATCACGACGATCCTCTGTGCGTTTTTTAGTAACTGGATCGTCGACCAGGTCCTGATCGGGCCGACGCGGACGGACTTCTTCATGTACGACCTTCTCCAGATGAATCCCGAGGAGCTGGAGCTGCTCAATCGGACGATCACGGGGCAGTTTTTTGCCGACCTCGGGACCATCATCGTCGTCGGCATCATCGCGGGATCCCCCATCTTGGTGTATTACCTGTGGAAGTTTCTCGAGCCGGCCCTCTATCCGCAGGAAAAGGAGGGGATGCGGTTTGCGGCCGTCTTCGCCACGTTCTTCTTTTTGCTGGGGGTCTCCTTTGGGTATTTCATCCTCACCCCATTGGCCCTTCAGTTCTTTGCGCAGTATACCCTGTCGGAGCAGATTATCAACCAGTTCGACATCATGACCTACTTTAGCATGGTGTCGTTCTGGGCGCTCGGCACCGGCCTCCTCTTCGAGCTGCCGGTCGTGGTGTACTTCCTGTCGAAGGTGGGGATTATTACGCCCGAAGCCATGCGCACGTACCGAAAGTATGCGCTGCTCGTAGTGCTCGGCATCGCGGCGTTTCTCACCCCCCCGGACCCTGTGTCACAGATTATTGTGGCGCTTCCCCTGCTTGGCCTTTACGAGCTTTCGATCTACATTTCCGGCTGGGTAAACCGCCGCCGGCGGCGTGAGCTTGGAATGTCGGAGGAATAAAGGGTCGAGAGGGCGGTTCGGTCTGTTGTGACCTGCAGCCAGACGTTCCTTTCCTTCGTCGCGATACATTCCTCAGTCCCACGGGACTCATGATTTTAAATCGTGCACGTCGCTCTTTGATCGTGGTGGGGATGGCTGCGTCACTGATGATCGGGGTGGCCGTAGGCGCTTGGATGCCGGCGGACGATGACTTCTTTGAGCTTCGCAAGCACTTTCGCATCTTTGGGGCGGCGTACGAGGAGCTCGTGACCGGATACGTCGAGCCGGTGGAGCCCGGTCGTCTCATGCGGGTGGGCATCGAGGCGATGCTGGATGAGCTCGACCCCTACACGTCGTTCATGGACGAGTCGGAGAATGCAGAGCTCGAAATCATTACGAAGGGAAGCTACGGGGGCGTCGGCCTGAACGTGGATCGTCGCGGCGACGAGATCACGGTCATCTCGCCCGTCGAAGGCGCCAGCGGATACAAGCAAGGGGTGCGGGCCGGCGACGTGATCACCCGGATTGGCGATCAGTCGACGGAGGATCTCTCGCTCAGCGACGTGCAGACCCTCCTTCGGGGGGAGCCGGGGACGACCGTCCGGGTCACGGTCGAGCGGGAAGGAGCGCCGACCTCCGGCGAGTTCACCCTCACCCGGGAAGAGGTCGAGTTGAACGACGTGACCTATCGCGGCTTTGTCGGGGCGGAGGAGGCCATTGGGTACGTGAAGATGGAGCGCTTTACCCGATCGGCGAGCTCAGAGCTTAAGTCTGCACTGGAAGACCTGCGGGCGAACGGACCGATGCAGGGGTTTATTCTGGATTTGCGCGACAATCCCGGGGGGTTGCTCACTGCGGCGGTCGACGTCTCCGAGTTGTTTGTGCCCCAGGGGGAAGTGATCGTGTCCACCCAAGGACGCCTCGCAGAAGCGGAAAACACCTACCGTAGTGACCGAAGGCCGTTGTTGTCGGACGTTCCCCTCGTCGTTCTCGTCAACGAGTACAGCGCCTCGGCAAGTGAGATTGTGGCGGGAGCCATCCAGGATCACGACCGAGGCGTCGTCATGGGCACCACGACGTATGGCAAGGGACTGGTCCAGGCGATTCGCTCGTTGCCCCACAATACGTCGCTCAAGCTCACGACGGCCCAGTACTATACGCCCAGCGGGCGCACAATTCAAAACCTCGAGTCTGGATCCAACGCGGATAGCGCAGCGGTAGAAGGGGCGCACACCCACCGAACGACCCATGGGCGGGCTGTGCGTGACGGGAATGGCATTCGGCCGGATGTGCAGGCGGCGGCGCCCGAGCCGAGTGCGCTGGAGCAGGCCCTTCAGCGGCGGGCGGCCTTTTTTCACTTCGCCAATCACTACGCAGCCACTCGGGATACGCTCGAGACAGACTTTGCCGTCACCGACGCGGAGCTCGAGCAGTTTCAGGAATGGTTGAGGAAAGAAGATCTTCGGTACCCCCTCGCGTCCGAACGCACCGTCGATGAGCTCCGCACCCAGTTCCAGGAGGCCGGGTACGAGACGGTACAGAAGGAAGTCGAAGCGCTCGAGCACGCAATTCAGGAGGCGAAGGAGGTCGCCTTCGATCGGCATGCGCCGGCCCTAAAGCGTCATCTCGAACGGGAAATTCTCGCTCGGTACGTCAGCAAGACCCGCAGAATTCAAGCCTTACTCCCCCGGGATGAGCCGGTGATGTCAGCGGTGACGCTCCTCCACGACGAGGAGCGATACGAGCAGATTCTAACCCCCTCGGATCGAGAATAACTCTTCCGGGGGCATCCACGTTGCCCAGGCTCGAATCTTGTCCCACGAACCGCCGGGGAGTCGTTCATGTCGCTAGGAACCGCCGTCCTTCTGTGTCTTGCTGGGCTCGGAGCCGGCCTTGTGGCAGGGCTCGTCGGTGTGGGCGGCGGTGTCATTTTTACGCCAGTGCTCTTTGCGGTGTATGGCCTTTTGGAGGTGCCGTCGGGAGTACGAACTCCATTGACGGTTGGCACGGGACTCTTTTGTACGGGGCTGGCCGCAGGGATGAGTGCGCTGCAACACTTCCGGCGGGGTGCTGTGGTGCCGGCCATGGCTCTCGGGGTGGGCCTTGCAAGTGCCGTGGCGGTGGGACTCGTGTCTCGGTTTGTCGTAACCCGTCCCTGGTACGACGCCACGCTCTTCCAGCTGCTGTTCGCTGCGGTGCTAGTCGTCGTGGTGGTCCGGATGGTCCGAGGGTCTTCTCCGCCCCCTCCGGCTCGCGGCCGCGTGGGCGAAGACCGGGGGTTCCCCTGGGGACGGTGGGTTGGAACCGGAACGGCAGCCGGGGCCGTGGCGGCAACCGTGGGGGTCGGGGGAGGGGTGGTGCTCGTGCCTGCGTACAGTCGCCTGTTGCGGCTGTCGTTCCACCGGGCGGTGGGAACGTCCAGTGCCACGATTGTCATCATCTCTTCCCTCAGCGTAGCCGCCTATGCGATGCTCGGCGCTGGGGTCGCAGGTCGGCCCCCGCTTGCACTCGGCTACGTCGACGTGGGGACTGGTCTCTTGCTCGCGGGACCTGCCTTGCTGGGGGCACAGGGTGGGGTTGCCCTCGCACATCGCGTCGATACCCTGGTTCTGCGTTGGAGCTTTGCGGTGTTGGCGCTGGTCGTTGCGGGGCGACTGGTGTGGAATGCAGTTTGAGTCGGATCCCGGCTTGTTTGTGCATGACGGGCCAGGCTGACCCCTCGCAAGGGCCAGGGCTAGACACAGAGGGGGGCACGAGTGGGCGAGTCACCAGTCATGAGTTTGACGAGTCACGACGAGTTCGCCTCGCCGGTGTGGGCCAAACCATGTGCCTTCGGCGATGAGCCGGATGCCGGTAGAACGAAAAAGCCCTGTCTGGAGGAGGGCCGATCAGGACCGTCGTGACCGGGGCCGTTCAGGATTTGGGGCGGTTAGGCCTCGCGTTGATGCACGAGGAAGGTTACCTTGGCGTCCACGCGGTAGCGGTCGATCGCACCGTCCTCGACGAGCGCGCGGTAGTCGTCGACGTAAATGTGTCGGATGTCGTCGACCGACTGGGCAGCGTGCTCGTAGGCGTTTTCGGTTGCTTCTTCGATGGTGTCTCCTTCGGCGAGGATTTCGATGGTCTTGGCGACAGAAGGCATGACGCAGGGGGATTGATGAGCGTAGATAGAAGCCCCCCGGTAAGTGGGCGAGCACTGTCAATAGGTGCTCACAGGCATGGCCTGAGGGGTCGGGAGAAAGGATACAGGGAGTGGACGTTGGGGGATCGATCCACGGGGAAAGGCATTCGTGCTCCGTTTCTAGCCGGTGTCCGTACTCCACCGCTGCCGTGGACGGTGATTTGGGGCATTCCCTTTGGAAAATTGATCTGGGGCGGATCGTGGGCCCTCGAATGTAGGCCTAGATCCATGCCCATCGCACGGACTACGAGGAGGAGCAGGCTCTTGAATGAGAGG
>CAYXAD010000053.1:0-16818 GCA_964462965.1 uncultured Salinivenus sp. | reverse complement strand
CCATCCAGCGGGCGAGTGCACGGGCGCTGTCTCACGGCATCACCATGGCCGACACGTTCCGGACCGCCGAACAGTTTCGGGCAGAGAGCGAGACCCCCCTCGTGCTCATGGGCTACGTGAATCCCATCCTCAAGTACGGCGTCGAGGCCTTTTGCCGGGACGCCAAGGCGGCAGGGGTCGACGGACTCATTCTTCCGGACCTTCCCCCGGAAGAGAGTAACGAGCTCGTAGAGGCTGCTCAGAAGCAGCCCCTCGACCTCGTCTTTCTGATTGCTCCAAACTCGTCCGACGAGCGTATCGTCAAGATTGACCGCATGGCAAGTGGGTTCGTGTATGCCGTAAGCGTCACAGGGGTCACAGGAAGCGACCTCTCCCCCAGCTCCACGGTGGACGAATATTTGCAGCGCGCTCGACGCCTGGTCCAGAAGAACCCCCTTCTCGTCGGCTTTGGCATTAAGAGTCACGAGGATGCCATGGAGCTCAGTCAGCACACAGACGGTTTTATTGTCGGATCGGCCCTCATTAACCGGGTGAGCGCCCTCTGGGAGGACGACTCCGTGTCGGAAGACGCTCGACTGCAGAACATCGAGCAGTTTGCCCGTCACCTCAAGTTCGGCGAAAAAGCAGGTTCTGTGGCAGGATTCTAATTGGGCCGTCTGGGAGCAAACGTCCTTCATTTCCGTGTGATGGGGATGGGCATGCCTTCCACCCGTCGACCACTCTCTTTCCATTGATCGAACCGCTTTTATGGATGACCGCTCGGCCCTTCGTTCTCGTCTCCTCAGGGCTCTCACCCTCTCTCTGGTGGTTGGCTTCGCTCCTCTTCTCGCCTTCATGGGATGCGAAGGAGACTATCGCCCCCGTGCCGTGGGACAAGAAGGGGAAGTGACCGTGGTAATGGACAGCTCACTCTGGACCAGCGAGGTCGGAGAAGCACTTCGAGAAAATGTGACCCCTTGGGTGAAAACCCTTCCTTCCTGGGAGCGCTACTTCGACATTCGGCACCTGGAGCTCTCCTCGGAACGGACCTACGAGAGCATCCAGGATCTCAAGAATGTCATCATCATCGCTCCCTTGAACGATACGACCAACGAGGCCACTTTTCTGGAGCGTCGCCTCTCGGAAGACGCCCAGGACGCCGTCATGAACGGGCAAACAGCAGTCGTGAGCAAGCCCAACCTCTGGCGTCGGAGCCAGCGCGTATTCTTCATTACCGCCGCGACCCCTGACGGACTCGTGCAAGCCTTGCAGGAGCAGGGTCCACAGGTCCGCGAGTCGTTCCATGAGATTACGCTGCAGCGGATGAAGCGGGAGATGTACGACAAGGCGCGCCGTCACGAACTGGAGGATTCCCTCATGGAGCGCCACGGCTTTGCCGTCAACATCCAGCACGACTTCCAGCTGGCCATCGATACGATGACGGACTCCACCGGGTTTGTCTGGCTCAGACGGATCCTCGCCAAAACGAGACGGGAGTTCTTTGTCCATTACATCGAAAACGCCAATCCCGAGCGAATCACGCCCGAATGGATCTTCGAAACCCGTGATTCCCTGACTCGCACGTACTACCAGGGCAACGTGGAAGGGTTTGTCCGCATCGACTACCGTCGCCCGCTGGAGGCCCGCGAAGTCAATATCGCGGGTCGGTACGGCTTTAAGAGCCGAGGCCTTTGGCATATGGTCGCCCCCGCCGAACAGGAAGGCGAGTTCCGCAGCCTCGGCCAAGGCGGCCCCTTCGTCAACTACACCTTCTACGACCAGGAGAGTGATCGGATTTACATGCTCGACGGCTCCGTCTTTGCTCCCGGCTTCGATAAGCTTGAGCTCCTGCGTCAGATGGAGGTCATGGCCAAGACGTTCCGCACAGCCGAAGAGGTTCAATCTCCAGAAGATCGCCAAGTTGCGGCCGCTGAATCCAACTGATGCCCCCTTCCCACACCTTCCATTTTGCTCGGCTGTTCCCTCCCTTCAGAGGGAGGGGACTCGTCCTTGTGCTGTGCCTCTTCCTTCTCCCCGGTTGTTCGCGCTTCTCAGACGATACGCCTCCCGTTCCGGATAGCACGTTCACCCGGGTTCTGATGGAGATGCACCTCATGGAAGCCCGTTCGACCCTGGAGCCGCCCCTCCCTCCCGGATTGCGCGACTCCATCCTCGCCCGGTACGACCTTCAGCCGGAGGAGTACGAAGCCACGCTGGAGCACTATAGCCGCAACCCCCAGGCGTTTGAAACTTTATATCAGAAGGTGATCGACTCCCTCCGGTCAACCCGCAACACGATGCGCGAAGGACCGGCAACCATCCCCGACTCTCTCTCCAACCAAGGCAACCGCGACTCTCCGTAGTCAGCCCCCTCGGGTGCTCCTACGTGGACTGTCCGAGCAGATCGCGTGCCTTTTCCGTGAGGGCAAATTGGGACTCCAGAGGCGATTCAAGAGTGAGATATCCCTCTGTCACGAGCCAATTAACCAGCCCCTCGACCTGATGAGGCGGCACCGAATCCCGCTCGAACCACTCTGATCTGGGAACCGACCCTGCTACCTGCTCCAAGATGTGCCGAAGGAGGGGTTCCTGCTCAGGCGTCACCACGGTAGGACGATGGCGCCCCAAACAAACGTCACAGGCGCCACACTGCTCCGGACTTCTCTCGCCAAAGTAGGTCAGCAAAAAGTGTCGACGGCACGAAACGGAGTGGGCGTACCGAAGCATGTACTTGAGCCGCGTCTCTGCCCGCTGGCGGGCCGTCTGAACCGACCGATCGTCGACCGGCAGCTTGGTCGCTCGCGGAAACGACAACTCGATCTGTAATGCCGCCCCTGGCGGCTGCCAACGCAGCAAATCATGATTCTCGAGGTAGCGCAGCCCCCGACGCAGACGCTCTCGAGAGACGTCGAGACGTCGAGAAGCAGCCCGAAGGTTGAGGCGCCACCATTCCGAAAAGGCGTCGGCGTGCACAAACCGCAGAAGCTCCCGAACGAAGGACGCTAGAGCCCGATTGTCTCTCGTGGAGGCGTACTGGCGGACGGCATCCACCGATTGCGTAAACCGAATGAGCCCGTAGTGCTGCTGGTGCGGGAGCACAGTCCATCCCCCTTGCCGATCGATGAGCTCTGCTGCCGTACGAACTTTGGTACGGGAAAAGCCCGTAGTCTTTAACACCCCCTCAAGATTTACGACGAATGGGCCCTCCGGCTCCGAGCCGATCGGAATCTGTCCGACATTGCAGACCGCATCATAGACGTCTTGTATTTCCTGTGCGGTGGGATGAGAAGCCTCTATGAGGGCTTCTTGGGTGTCGGCATCCGGCGGGCGAAACAGCAGCACGGCATACGCCTGCTGGCCGTCGCGCCCTGCCCGCCCGGCCTCCTGGTAGTAGCTCTCGAGAGAGTCCGGAAGGTCGGCGTGAACGACAAACCTCACGTCGGGCTTATCAATGCCCATTCCAAAGGCATTTGTCGCCACCATAATCCGAATGTCGTCCTGAATCCAGGCCTGCTGCCGCGCCGTTCGCTTATCGGAGTCCATGCCGCCGTGGTACGGAGCGGCATCGATGCCGTACTGTGAAAGCCGCTGGGCCCACCGCTCCACGCCCCGGTGGGTCGATGCGTAGACGATGCCGCTCCCCGGCACCCCGTCGACCACGTTCCGCAGCTTCTTCCATTTGTTGTCGGTTCGAAAGACGGACCAAACAACATTGGGACGGTCAAACCCACGAACGACCTCTTCCGCCTCCGGAATGTCGAGCAGCTGAAGAATGTCTTGGCGCACGGCCGGCGTGGCCGTGGCTGTGACCGCCAGCGTGGAGGGCTCTCCAAGAAGAGACCGCGCCTCTGGAATCTTCAGATAGTCCGGCCGAAAGTGATGGCCCCATTCACTTACACAGTGCGCCTCGTCGACGGCGAGGAGCGAGACGTTCAGTCGTTCCGCCCGAGACTGAAAGACTTCCGTCGATAGGCGCTCCGGAGCCATGTATACGAGGTCGTAGCGACCGTACTCGGTATCCGTCCACCGCTGTTCGACCTCATACCCCGGAAGGGTGCTGTTGATAAACGTCGCATCAATGCCTCGGGCCTGCAGCCCCTCGACCTGATCCTGCATTAGAGCAATGAGGGGAGAGACGACGAGAACGAATCCCTCGCTGAGCAGGGCCGGTAGTTGATAGCACAAAGATTTTCCTCCCCCCGTCGGCAACACGCCGAGCGTATCCCGACCTTGGAGAACCCCCTCGATCACCTCGTCCTGCCCGGGTCGAAACGAAGAGTATCCCCACCGCTTCCGGAGAACACGTCGGGCCTCTTCTAGCGAGTGAGCGGTTGACTGAGTCATTAATTGATAAAAGTGTGAAATCGATTCCCCATACGTCCAGATCTGGGACGGACAGACGAAGAAGCGCTTGGGGGTCCCCCTGTCTGGGAACTTTCTTCACGAGCGTGTGCATTTTTCGTCTCTCGCTTGTTATGTTAATGACCCGTGTGTCGTTCGGTGCGGCACATGGTTCAGGACCGTTGTACATCAACTGGTCTTGCAATGGTGGGGCAGCCGGCGTGGCTTTTCGCCGCGCCGGCTGTTTTTTTGTGACCGGTGCCGCCCCTCACGACCTCTTTTTCAAGCGCTGTTCCTATGGCTGCCCCGCGTGTCTCAGTAATCATCGTCTCGTGGAATGCCCGCCCTCTCCTCCAACGGTGCCTTCCATCGGTGGTACACACGGAGTATCCCAATCTAGAAATCATCTTCGCAGACAACGCCTCCACAGACGGGTCCGGGGCCTGGATTGCTCGCAAGTATCCGTCCGTCAAAATTGTCCGCCACCCAGAAAATTGGCTCTTTTGTAGAGGCAATAACGCGGCCCTTCCCCACGCAACGGGAGAATACGTCGTGTTTCTGAACAATGATGTGGAGGTTCCCGCCGGATGGTTGACTCCTCTCGTCGAGGTCATGGCCGACGATCCGGCGGTCGGCGCAGTACAGCCAAAACTCTTACAGTACGATGACCGGTCGCGGTTTGAGTATGCCGGCGCCGCTGGAGGCTTTATCGATCGGGTGGGCTACCCCTTCACCCGGGGTCGCTTGTTTTCGACCCTGGAGAGGGACCGAGGACAATATGACGACGCCCGTGATGTCTTCTGGGCCACCGGGGCGGCCCTCCTGCTCCGCCGGTCGGCCCTCGAGGAGGTTGGAGCGTTTGACGAGCGCTTCGAAATGCACATGGAAGAAATCGACCTGTGCTGGCGACTTCAACGACAAGGCTATCGTGTCCGCATTGAGCCTCGCAGCACGGTCTACCACATTGGAGGCGCCTCTCTCCCCCAGGGCTCTCCGCGCAAGGTCTACTACAACTTTCGAAATAGTCTTCTCCTCCTGTACAAGAACCTCCCCCCGTCTGACTGGCGCAGGACGCTCCCGCTCCGCATGGCCCTCGATGCCGCCGCGGGGACGCGTGCCCTGGCTCTCGGTCACTTGAAACAGGCCTGGGCCATCCTCCGGGCCTACCGAGACGCATTCCGGATGCGCCACCATTACGAAGGAGAACGCCCGCCCGACGAACAATCTGCCGTCCTGCCCCCCTACCGAGGGCTCGTCGCCGTCGACTACTTCCTTCGGGGTCGCAACACCTTCGCCGACTTGCCCGCAGCCAACTTCCGTCCCTCGCCTCCTCTAGGTGCCTAAGGATCTATCAGGGCTCGTCCGTCGGCTGCACGGACGAGGGGTCGGCTGTATGCGTCTCTCGGTGCCAGACCACGACAGCCACCGCGGCAAGGACAACCAGCATTCCGAACAACGATGCGGCAGGTGGAACCTCTCCAAAGAGAAAATAAGCGAGCAGGGAGGCCCCGACCGGCTCGACGAGTGCAAGCAATCCCACAATGGCTGCAGGAACGTACTGGAGCGCATAATTGAACGAGCCGTGACCGAGCACCTGCGGACCGAGTGCAAGCGCTGCACAAAGCCCGTAGAACCGCCAGGAATAACCCAGCAGGGGAACATCCATTAGCATGGCCATCCCGAGGGCAGTGAGCGCAGCAGTCGTATACAGAGGCGTGACGTAAGCCAGCCACGACACCTTTTGGCGCACGACCCGGCCAATGAGGAGATAAAAGCTCACGAGGAGTGCTCCGGCAAACGCGAGCGTATTGCCCCAGAGGGCTCCTCGGCCCAATACCACCGTTCCCGCATCGACCCACCCGATGAGGGCAGCTCCCCCCACTGCTGCTCCAATTGCGAGGATGGTCACACGGGACAACCGTTCATTGAGAAAAAGATAGCCGAGCCCAGCCAACAAGAGCGGACTGGTCGTGACGAGGACGGATGCACTGGCAACGGTCGTATGGTAGAGCGATTCAATCCAGGCAATAAAATGCATCCCCAAGAAGAACCCACCGCCCAGAATGAGGCCGACGTCCCTCCCCGTGAACTGTCGCATCTCCGGCCCAATTCGTAAAGCGGCGGCCGGGAAGAGCACGACAGCAGCAATGACCGTTCGCCACACGGCGATCGCTACCCCTGGAACGTCTCCGGCCCACCGAACCAGGATTGGGGCCATTGCAAAGCTGAGGACGCCAAAGAGGAGGACGACGTATACCCGCGCAGGCCATTTGGACATAGCTGACTGATCAGTGACGGAACTCCCCTAGACGCCCCCTTCAGCGCTGCACACAGGACGTCGAGAAAACGAAGGGAGAAAAGAATCGCGGTCTTCCCTTCAGGGGGCTACCGGATGCGATCCATTGACTTAACCAATTCAATGTCGTGCTGGATGCCCCGGCGAGCCAATAGAAAAAGTCCATATCCCACCAGCGGAAGCACGAGCGCAGTCGTCTTGCTCCAGTTTATCCCTCGCACTCCTTCAACGGTGAGGTCTTGAGCGGCATAAAGTCCCCCGTAGAGCACACCGGCCAGACAGACGGTGAGAACTTGGATCCCGACGACCAGTCGGCGTTGGGTCTCGCGCTGCCTATACAGAAAGATCGCACCCAGTCCTCCCCCAGCCGTGGCGACGATTAACGCAATGAGAGAGGGCACATACCAAGAAAACTGAGCCGCCGCCGAGCTGTCCCAGGGACTATTAAAGAACCCAATGGCGGCAATGGCGAGGGCCCCGAGAAAAAGGTAGACAGTTTGAATGCGTTGGATCATGTCGCACAGTCAGTTTCAAAACGGCAAGGTGGATCGACGCGGGACGCTCTTTCCCCCTACGACAAGCGCCAGATCAGGCCGCAACTCGATCACTGACACGGGCAGCGAGGGCATCGGCGAATTCTGACGTAGAGGCCTCTCCGCCTACGTCAGGAGTCAGGGACTCGCCTTCACGATACATTTCGAAGACTGCGGTTTCAATGGCGTCTGCCGCCTCAGTCTCATCAATGTGTCGGAGCATCATCACCGCAGAACGAATGATAGCCGTCGGATTGGCAATGTTTTGTCCAGCGATGTCGGGCGCACTGCCGTGCACCGCTTCGAAGACGGCCATGTCATCCCCAATGTTGGCTCCCGGGGTGACCCCGAGCCCCCCCACGAGGCCGGCCGTGAGATCACTCAAAATATCTCCGAAGAGATTTGTAGAGACAATGCAGTCGTACTCCTCGGGATTCACGACGAGCTGCATGCACAAGTTGTCGATGATTCGATCGTCAAAGGTGATTTCCGGATATTCAGCCGCAATCTCCCGACCGATGTCGAGAAAGAGACCGGACGTCTTCTTCAAAATATTGGCCTTGTGAGCCAGGGTTACTCGGTCCCGACCAAATTTGCGGGCGTATTCGAACGTGAACCGGATAATCCGCTCAGACCCTCGCTCCGTCACTCGGGCAATGGAGTCCGCAATCCCGAGACGCTCGTCAAAGTTTTCAATTCCCGCGTACAATCCCTCGGTGTTCTCCCGAAAGATGATGATGTCCACGTCTTCGAAGGGAGTTTTCAAGCCCGAAAGAGAGGTCGCGGGACGAACGTTGGAATACAGGTCCAGGCGCTGTCGGAGTTGCACATTTACGCTCGTAAAGCCCTGTCCGACCGGGGTCGTCACCGGTCCTTTGAGTGCCAGCCCCGTCGAGCGGATTGAATCAACAACATCAGGGGGAAGAGCAGGACGACCTCGTTCCACGGCCGTCGTACCGATCACGCGGTGACGGTCCCAGGTGACGTCTACACCCGCGGCCTCAATCACTTGCACAGCGGCCTCAGTAACCTCAGGACCAATGCCATCGCCGGGAAGAAGTGTAATGTGATGGTGGGGCATACAGAGCTATCGGTGTTGGTGATGTGGGCCTACAGAAAAGGACTCTCTTGAACTCCTAGCAGCAGAACGCGGTCCAGGAGAACAAGGAATCCACGATGTAGATCCTCTGCTTGGCCCAGGTAAAAGAGGGAGCAAACAAAAAAGCCCTGCCGGACGAGCAGAGCTTTTTTGCGAAGGAGAATGAGGAATGCCTTAGGGGGCTTGCTCCCGAGTCGAAGAATAATTGATGCGGAGCGCATTGGCCTCTCGAAGCTCCTGCTGCACTTCGTTGACAATCTGCATTTCAGATTCCTGATCCACCTTGAGCGACACGATCAGCCGCGGCTCTTCCTGCAGCTTGTTATACATGATCTGCCGAATCGCCTGCTGATTCTCAATAAGCGCATCATCAATCTGAATGGCCGTTTCCCCTTCGTTCTCTCCTCGCTTCAACGGCCCAATGTGGACTTTCGAGATCAAACGCTTCTGATCAATCTTCGTCAATGCCTCGGCTTGAGGCAACTCCGTACGAACCTTAATATCAGTCTCTCGCAGAACGGTCGAGACCATGAAGAAGATCAACAACATGAAGACGATATCCGGCAGCGAAGCCGTTGTAAACTCCGGCTCTGACTCCGAACTTCGACGCTGAAATCGCTGGGACGGCATATTGCACTATCTCACTATCGATGGAGAAAGACTGTAAGAGTCGAGAATCACCCGGATGGGTTAGTCCTCAACATCGGGCTCGGCAATGGAAATATTGGCGCCGAACGCCTCCCGTATCGGGTTGTCCCCTTGCTCTTCGGGATCAAGCGTCGACCGATATTCCTGATAACTGGAATAGGTCTGATTGAGCACCTGCTCCCCATCTGGGGTTTGTCCGCTCCGGGCGATGCTATCCCAGATCTCTCGGTAGGCCATCCAAACCTCGTCGAGTACATTAATGTAGGTCTCGTACGGGGTTTGGGCGTCCGTCTTGATAGAGATGACGGCATCATCGGGGCTTACCGAAAGATCGGATTCGTCGCCATAATTGGTGACGTGGCGCTTCACCCGCTCCCGAATCTCTTGAACGGTCGCCTGTTCGTCTTCAATAAGGACCTCCCCCTCCGCATTCACCAGCACGTTCATGAGGTTTCGCTCCTTCACAGGAGGGGGCTCCTGGTCGGCTTCAAGCTTCGGAGGGAGAGTCATTCCAATCCCCGTATCCACGTTAATCGTCGTGGTCACGAGAAAGAAGATGAGCAACAGGAAGGCGATGTCAGCCATTCCCGCAGTGGGAATGGATGCCTCTTCCCGATCCTCACGTCGTTTGTCGAGCAGTCCAGCCATGAGATGATAAAGCTTCCGGTGATACAATCAAGTGGGGACGCTTAACAAGCCCGGGACTCATATAAAGATCTGACGGACTCCTGTTGCAAGCAATCCCAAGAGAGCAAGGCCAAACATGGTTACAAGAGTAAAAATGCCGGCCTGCGCCCAAGTTTCCATCGCCAGCCCAAACCCCACAATAAGAAGGGCAGGAATGCCGATAATGACGATGCTAAGAGGCTCGATTTTGCCATACGCCAGACTCCGCAATCCAAAGAGGGCCATGCCTAAGATACTCAATCCAGCAAGGAGGATTGCGGCCCAGATGGCGATGGGGAGAATAATATTGCCATTCATAAAGGTCTATGTCGGTCTGTCATTCGGAAGAGGGCAAGGAGAAAAAGTGGAAGAGCTGGAGCATTCCCCAGCCCTCCAAGGGCAACCGTTCGTTACTCACGGCTACCAACGCTCTCCGGAATGCTCTTCTCAGCCGTGGCCGACTCTCCCCTCTCGAGTGCCACAAGAGCGTCGATCAACTCGATGGAGGCATCTTCCATTTCCGCCACCAGTCGGTCGATCTTGGAGACGGCATAGTTATAGAAGAACTGAAGGATCACAGCTACAATCAGGCCAAATGCCGTGGTAAGCAGAGCAATCTTAATTCCTCCAGCCACGAGACGCGGCGAAATGTCACCTGCACTTTCAATGGCGTCGAAGGCCTCGATCATGCCGATGACGGTACCCAAGAAGCCGAGCATTGGAGCCACGCTAATGAAGAGCGAGAGCCAAACCAATCCGCGCTCCAAAAAGCTCATTTCAATCGAACCGTAGGAAACAACGGCCTCTTCAACGGCGTCGATGCCCTCATCAGCGCGGAGAAGTCCTGCTTGAAAGACCGAAGCAACGGGGCCGCGCGTTTTGGCACACTCCTCTTCAGCAGCCGGAATCCCTCCTTCATCGAGCGCTTCCTTAACGCGCTGAAGAAAGGCTTGCGTGTTGATGTCGGCCCGATTCAGTGAAATAATTCGTTCAAAGGCGATGGCGAGGCCAACAATTAGGCAGATGAGGACCGGCCACATCCATTCTCCACCCTCATTGAATCGTTCGACGAGGGCATTGATGGCACCGCCTCCGCCAGCTTCTTGGGGCAGCAGAAGCAGAAGTTGAACCGTCAGCTTGTCCAGAATCACCATAGGTGGCTATTCCTCAGTCGAGTCTGTTTGTAGGGAAACAAAGTGAACATGTGAAGCCGGTACTACGCATAACGCAGTCACATGAATGAGCGCTATCCACGAGGTCAGGGCAAAACAATTCGGCGGGGAACCCAGACCGTACGGGAGAGCTCATCTTCATGTACCGCCTCACGGTGGTAAAGAGCGAAAGCCGCAGTGGAGTCTCGCTCCACATCCACCAAGTATACGCAGCCGGGTAGAGCTTGTCAAAGGAGGACTTTCCCTTCCCTTTCTCTGCACGGAAGAACAATAGGTAAGCAACGTGTTAACGAAGAGATACAGGGCTCTTCTAATCAATGGGGTATCTGGCAGCCATGGCTTCAGCTGTTTCCCATGAGTGAAGCGCTTCCGTTACAATAGGATCAACAGTATTTCGTACGCGAATCCACATTGAGGTTCCAAAAAGACGGCGTCCTACGTAGCTCGCAATGTGGGCCTCTACGAACTCACGAAACGAAAGTCGGTGTCTATCGGGGTTTGAGGCGTCCAAAGAAGTACCGGCCTCTGAAGCCACCCGACCTGATAGGGAGTACGTAAGAGAGTCCCTCGAAAGTCGAACGCCATGCTCTCTTGCATATTGAATGAATGCCGGGACGACCGTTGAGGAGAGCGAAAAGTGCTGCGCAAAGGCATCAGGTCGATCCGCCCAGCGCGCCCGAAGCGAATCGGCACGGGCATCGATCCATTTCCGCGCAAACGATTGCATCAACTCTTGCTCCTCAAGGGCCCTGTGGTACGAGGATCGACGCTCCGTTTCCACCCGTCGATCTGGATAGATCCCCCCTCCTCCCTTCAGTTTTCGCCCTGCATCTGACAGGTATACGGAGGAGTCTGCGGTGTCAGCACCGCGGGTGGCCCGGACAGCCTCCTCTGCAGAGACAGACTGCGTAGAGGAATCTGTCGGGGACTTCAGGAGCCGCCCCGACGGGGTATGAAACCGGGCAACGGTCAATCGAAGCCCGGACTGGTCTTCAAACTCGAACTGACGCTGCACCGACCCTTTTCCGTAGGTGGGACGTCCCACGAGGACTGCCCGATCGTGATCTTGTACTGCTCCCGCCACAATTTCACTCGCCGAAGCGGAATGTCCATCGACGAGGACGATCAGAGGTCCGGTCTCGAACGCCCCCTCAGTACTTGCAACCTCCGTCTGAGCGTAATCCCTGTGGCGACTTTGGGCCGATACAATCTGTTGCCCCTCCACTAAAAATTCATCGGCCACCTCCGCCGCCGCATCCATCAATCCACCGGCATTCCCCCGAAGATCGAGAATGAGACGCTGCATCCCCTTCGCCTTCAATTGTCGGAGGCCCTCGGCCAATTCGCGGCCCGTCGTTCGGGCAAAGCGACGAAGCCGAAGATATCCGGTGGTGTCATTCACCATGTACGCCGCCTCGAGGGTCTGAAGCGGTACAACATCCCGGTTGATCGTCACCTGCATGGAGGTAGGACGGCCCGGCCGGCGGATCGTTACCTGTATGGTGCTTCCCTCGGGGCCCTTAAATTCGGTACGGATCCGCTCGTGGGTCCACCCGATGGCCTCTTCTCCATTCACAGCGATGATCCGATCTCCTGCCCGGAGGCCGGCGTCCTCACTCGGCCCTCCCGGCACCACCGTCTGCACGAAGAGGGTGTCCTGCTCCCTGGGCCCTTCGATCAGGTCGTAGGTAATCCCAATGCCTTGAAAGGAGCCGTCGAAGGTCTCCTCGACATATTGCATCCGCTCACGATCGAGGTACTCTGAGTGAGCATCGAGAGGCTGTATCATGCCTCGGATGCTATGAGTTGCAAGTGTGTCCAAAGCCACAGGTTCTACGTACTCGGACTGAACGATGTCGTAGGCCTGAGCAAGCGTCTCGAACTTGGGGCTGATCTCTGGCTCCGATGACCACGATTGCTCAAGGCCATAGCCCAGTACGACGCCCAACAGAAGGAGCCCGACTCCTCCGAACAGAATCGATGTAATTCGGGTCATGAATGGCACGGAATCGACTGAAGACGTTCGCTCCCGGGGAAAGTGCTCTCGTTGTATTAATGGTCACAGTGAGTAGATCCAGAACGACGCGCGCCCTGTCCCCACGAATCTTCCGTAGAGTCGTTGGAATCCACGCAGGCACCCCCTATGTTTTGACCAGGGGAAGGTTGTGGCTCACCCGTTTCACTCTACGACCCATGTTTCTCTGAGCATGAGCACCAAAGAGATTGCTCGCATCCTGCAGGAAACCGCAGACCTTATAGAACTCACCGGGGGCAATCCCTATCGAGCACAGGCCTTCGCTCGTGCAGCCCGAGCCCTGGGCTCGCTGGAGGAGCCTGTGGCACAAAAACTCGAGGCGGAAACGCTCACGGAAATCAGCGGCATCGGGGACGCGATGGCCGACCACATTTCGGAGCTTCACGAATCAGGATCATTTCAGCAGTACGATGAGCTCTTGAATGCGATCCCTCCCGGCCTGCTCGACGTGCTTCGGGTGAATGGCCTTGGAACCAAGCGGACGCGGCGCCTCTGGAAGGAGCTCGACATTACCTCTCTCGAGGACCTCGAGGCGGCCGCCGAAGAAGACCGCATTCAGGAACTGGACGGCTTTGGTCGCAAAACGCAGGACAAGCTCCTGAAAAGCGTCCATCAGCTGCGGCGCTACGACGCTCAGTGGCACTACGCAAAGGCAGTGACGACCGCCCGCCCCCTCCTTCGGCACCTCCGGTCGATCGAAGAAGTCGACCGTGCGGAAGTGACAGGGACCTTGCGGCGCCAAATGGAAACGGTCGAGGAAATTGAACTCCTCGTCTCCACGCACCACCCTGACGTTCTGATGGACGCGGTGGACTCTGTTCTCGAAGAATCTCCCGCCCGGTCCGACGACGTCCTCGAAGGAAGACTCGAAGAAGGCCTTCCCTTCAAACTCCACCTGACGCCCCCCGACCGGTTCGGGACGGAGTGGTGGCGCTCAACGGGCTCACCGCAGCATCGGGACGGGTTCGAGTCTACATACGGAACTCCCGGCCCACACGCGAGGGAGGAAGACCTCTTTGCCGCGGCAGGGTTGCCTGTCATTCCCGCAGTCCTCCGTGAAGGTCGAGACGAGTTGGATGCGGCGGCACAGAATACCCTTCCGACCCTTCTCTCCACCGACGACCTCAACGGATCCCTGCACAATCATTCCACCTATAGCGACGGCTCCGATACGCTCCGGGCAATGGTCGAGGCAGCACGAAATCTTGGGTATTCATACTTTGGGATCTGTGATCACAGCCAGTCCCTCCAGATTGCGAGCGGCCTTTCCCCCGAGGAAGTTCGTCAGCAACAGGAGGAACTCGAACAGATCAATGAGAAGTACGCCGACAGCGATCCGCCCTTTCGGGTGTTCAGTGGCATCGAAAGTGACATCCTCCGCGATGGCTCGCTCGACTACGAAGAGGACGTGCTGGCTGGCTTTGACTTTGTCGTGGCAAGTGTCCACACGGGATTCAGTATGAGCAAAGCCGAGGCCACGGAGCGCATTATTGAAGCGGTCCGGAACCCTTACACCCGCATCCTCGGCCACCCCACCGGTCGACTTCTCCTCCGACGCGAAGGATATCCCATCGACCATGCCCGTGTGATTGAAGCCTGTGCCGAGCACGACGTGGCCATTGAATTGAACGGCAATCCCTACCGACTCGACCTCGACTGGCGTTGGATTCGTCCAGCCACAGAACAGGGCGTGCTCATCTCCATCAATCCAGACGCTCACTCCACCAGTGAGCTAAGGAATGTTCGTTGGGGGGTTGCTGCGGCACAAAAAGGATGGCTTACGCCTGAACAGTGCCTGAATGCGAAATCACTTCCTGCGTTTATGCGCTGGATCGAGAACGGGACCTCTTAACCTCACCCTCTGGGAGTGCGCTCCCTGGGTGTCGCTTCTCTCGGCCGCTTACCTATTGTGTCTGATCTCCTCCGCGTCGCTTTCGTGCTTGTGTTGGTCCTCGGGATGGGGGGCGTGGCCTTGTGGCTGCTTCCGAATTCTGAAACGTCTCTTCCCTCCGAACAGCCACTCGAGGGCCTCTCAGATCGGGTCTCCATCGAATGGTCCGAAGAAGGCCCCGTTGAGATTGAAGCTTCTGGCCCGAAGGATGCCTTTGCCGCCCTGGGCTACGTCCACGGCATGAATCACGGTTGGACCGTGGCCCTGTGGCGCCGAACCGCGCGTGGAATGCTTTCCGACTGGTTTGGCGAGAAGACGGTGCCTCTCGATCGTCATAGCCGCCGTTTGGGCTTCGCCCGCCACGCCCGTAAGGCGTACGACAACTTGTCCTCCTCCGACCAGCAACGACTCGAGGCCTACAGCCGAGGGCTGACGGCCGCTCTTCACTCTCAGCGGGTACACAACCTAGATCCCTTCCTCGTCCTCGGGGAAACGCCCCGTTCGTGGGAGCCCTGGCATACCCTCGCCGTGCATCGGTTGCTGGCCTGGATCGCCACCGACCCGGACATCCTTCAGAGCGACTTAGATGAGCAGCGTGACTCCTTCGGGGCCACCGACCGTCTGCTCCGCCGCTGGCTTCAGCTCCATGGATGGGACCGGAGCATAACCTGGGCTGCCCGTTCCTCCAGCGACACCGCTCGCACGCTCCTGTTTTCCCGTCACGTGCTCGGCGCCACGGCCGAACCCGTCCTGCAAGAGGTGACGCTCCGTGGTCCCGAGAGCCCTTCGTTGAGGGCCGCAACAGTGCCTGGCACCTTTCTTTTTCCCACCGGAACGACAGGAACTCAAGCCTGGGCGCGCTTGCTCAGCAGCCCGGCCACCGTCGAGCGCGTACCCCTCGATACAACACAACTGAACCAGTGGTACGAGCGCATCTCTCCAGCGAACAGTGACGAGCAACTCTTCCGCGTGCGTCGCCATGGGGACGACCTGTTGTTGAACATCCGAACTGTTTCGCCTCCCCCCCCGCAGCCCGATACGACGGCGCGAGCGCAAGCCGCTACTTCCGATACGGCCGCTGTTCCCCCCGACACTGCGGTGGTGCTTGACTGGCCCGGCCTCTCTACTCGGAGCGACGTCTCCGCCTGGACTCACCTCCTTCCCTTTCAGGGTGCCTCCGCTGAGACTGCTCCCGAGACCGCCTCGTTTCATCTGTTCCGTAACGAGGGGCTGGAGGTCGATTCGTCTGGACGCTGGAGGGTACGAGGGCATCCCCCGATTGTAGAAGACCACCCCGAGAGTGGATACGTCCTCCTCGGACGCTCCTCGTGGGCTCAACACCAGGCACGGAGCCTAGACGCTCTGCAGCAAACCTCTTCCCCTAACGGCGACCGGTGGAGTGCGAGTGACTCGAGCACGTGGGCAGCCTCTCTTCTTCCCGAACTCCTCCCGGACGTAGCGGTCTACTCTTCGGTTTCTCCCTATGCTGAAGCCCTTTCGTACCTGCAGAACTGGGACTACGAATACGAGGCTTCCAGTATCGGCGCGGCCGTCTTCGACCACTGGATGCAGGTGTACCGTCACGAAATCGGGCACATCCCCTCGGCCCCCGACACGACGTACCTCGCAGCCCCTCGACGCCGGAGCACCTTCCGCCGGGCCATCGACACCCTCGTCGCACGATACGGCTCGGACGTCCGACGATGGCGGTGGGAGCGCATTGCCCCGGACCAGCGGTACTTCCCCATGTGGGCCGCCGACAGCCTCGTAGCAGCAGACCTCGAGGGACTGAGCACCACTCGATACGCCCCCTTGGATCGACCCGGGCGCGGCCATGCTTCCACCTTGGCCGGAGGTCCCTCTCTCGTCAACTCCCCGCCTTTAGGTCCCGCCCCGAGCGCGTGGGAGGGCTGGATGCGAAGCGGCCAACAGTCTCTCACGGTGCGCCGACTCCGCTTCGACCCAACGGGTTTTTTCGCCCGTCCGCTGATGTCGGTGGAACGTCCGCCTCCACTGCCGCTCGATCAAACGCAAACGACCCGCACGACGTCGCTCGTTCCCTTCCAGCCGTAGAAGCCCTTTCAACGGCCATACGGGTCTTAACTCCCATCGACGGAGATGTTTTTGCGCGCGGCGATCAGCTCCTTGACCACCCCCG
>CAYXAD010000052.1:0-16848 GCA_964462965.1 uncultured Salinivenus sp. | reverse complement strand
TCCGCTTCGGGGCCTAGCGGCCCCTCCGGTCGAAAGGACGACATTCCACAAGATGAGATTTGAGCGCACTTAGGGACGCCGTTCCCGATACACCGTTGCGGAATCCGACTGGCCTAGATCCTCGTACACCTCCACGAGCGCGCGCCTGGCGTCCGCAGCCTGGGTCGAGTCCTGTTTGCGGAGCACCGAGTAGCTCTGCCTCAAGAGGGGCTCGGCCTCTACAGGCTGCCCCTGCTCTGCCAGACAGGCTCCGTAATTCGCGCCGGTTTCTGCTCGGGTCGAGCGGCTCGACGACGAAGCATTCAAGACCTCCCACGCCTCACGATAGGTGTCGAGCGCTTCTCCGCAGCCCCCTCTCATTCGTAGGAGCTCGGCCAGATTATCCAGGGCGACCCCCACGTATCGATGCTGGTCCCCGAGCTCCGACCGATAGATCGACACAGCCCGGCGTTGCATCTGCTCGGCCTCGTCATACTGCCCGCGGTTTCGAAGCACGTGGGCCAAATTGTTCAGGCTGTTTGCCACCGTGATGTGCTCCTCACCGAACTGTTCGCGTCGAATGTCTAGCGCCTGACGATACAAGGGTTCGGCTTCCGACAGTGCCCCCCGCTCACGGAGCACATTGGCCAAGTTGTTCAGGCTCTGAGCAATCTTCGGGTGATCCGCGTCCAACAACTGTCGACGCATCGCCAGGGTCTCTCGGTACGTCGACTCTGCCTCTGCCAGCTTGCCCTGCCGACGCAGGCACGTGGCCAGATTGTTCAGCGTATTGGCCACGCGGGGATGCGTCTCGCCGAGCTTCTTCCGACGCGACGCAAGCACCTCCCGATAGAGTGCTTCCGCCTCCTCGACGGCTCCTCGATTTGTCTTGAGTACAGCCAGATTGTTCAGGGTCGAAATGACCTCCGAGCTCTCCGACCCAAAGAGCGAACGCCGCATCGACAAGGCCTGCTGATACAGCGTATCTGCCGAGGCGAGCTGGCCGCGATTGCGCCGCACGACGGCCAGGTCATTGAGGCTCTCGGCAATCTCTGGGTGCGGCTCCTCATGGAGGGCCCGGCGCATCTCCAGAGACCGCTCAAACAACGAGTCGGCGGCTCGATACTCCCGCTTTCGAAAGGCCAAAACGGCAAGGGCATGCAGGGTCTGAGCCACCTCCGGATGCCGGGGCCCTAAGGTTGCCCGGCGCGTAGACAGGGCTTCTTCGAGAAGAGGCTGTGCTTCGTCGTACCGGCCGAGCCCTTCGTAGGCCTGACCAATCGAAGCCAGCATCTGCGCTTGGACCTCCGGTTGATCCCCGAGGGTCTCCGCCTGCTCGGCGCCACGCTCGAGGAGCTCGCGGGCCGTCACTGTATCTCCGAGGGATTCGCTCGGCTGGCTGGTCTCGAAAAGGTCGACCAGGAAGCCGGAGACTCGCTGGGCCTTCGCGGCCTCCCGCTGTGCTTCCTGCGCCTTTTGCTGGGCCCTGTTGCGCTCGGAGATGAGCATGGCCCCGAACCCGACGATTAAGATCGCAACGAACGTCATCGTAGCCACGCCCCAGCGGTGTCGGCTCACAAATTTCCGAGCTCGATAGCCGAGCGTAGCGGGACGCGCCTCGACCGGTTGTCCGTGCTGATATCGCCGGATGTCCTGCTCCAACGCCTTCACCGACTCATACCGTCGTGCCGGTTCTTTCCGAAGCGCCTTGAGCACGATGGTGTCGAGGTCGCCCCGAAGCTGTTCCCCCCACTCTACAGAGGAGTGCGGCAACGTCTCTGCAGCGGCCTCCTCGTCCAGCCCTCGGACGAAGGTCGAGGGCTTCTGCGGCGTGGTCTCGAGCACGACCCGTTCAATCTCCGACAGGGACCGATCATCCACCGAAAAGGGGCGCTGCCCCGTCAACAGCTCATAGGCAAGCACCCCGAGTTGGTACACATCCGTGGCCGTCGTAATGTCATCCCCTCGAATTTGCTCAGGGGCTGCATACTGGGGCGTCATCAGGTGTTCGCCCGTGCGCGTCCGTGGCACCGTCCAGCCCGGATTTTCATCGAGCAGCTTGGCGATGCCGAAATCGAGAAGCTTTACCTGCGGCCCGTCCGCGGTTTCCGTCACCAAAATATTCGACGGCTTGAGGTCCCGATGCACGACCAGGCGACGATGGGCGTGCTGAACGGCCCGGCACACAGACCGCAGAAGATGGAGGCGCTCGCCGATGGAAGAGTCATGAATGTGGCAGTATTCAGCGATGGGGACCCCCTCCACGTGCTCCATGACCAGAAAGGGCCGCCCCGCATCGGTCACGCCGCCATCGAGCATCTGCGCGATGCCAGGATGGTCGAGTGACGCAAGGATCTGTCGTTCGGCCCGAAAGCGTTCGATCCGCTCGTCCGTTTCGAAGGACCGAGGGAGTACTTTCAATGCCACCTGTCGCTCGTATTCTCCGTCGGCCCGCTCGGCAAGAAATACGACCCCCATACCGCCCCGACCAATCTCTTCGATGAGGCGGTAGGCTCCAATCCGTGCTCCTGGCTCCGCAACGGTCGGCGGCGATTCGTCGACGAAGGGAAGGTTGAGATCGGCCACCTCTCGGTCCAGAAACCCTGGCGCCTCTGACTCCGCATCGAGAAGTGCTACGACCTCCTCGTAGATCTCTGCATCATCACAGAGTTCATCGAGGGCCTCGGCTTGCTTCTCAGGCTGCAACCCGAAGACCTCATCGAGGATTTGGCTGACTTTTTTCCAACGCTCAGGCGTCATGGCGATCCCACTCTGTCGAACGAATGAACATTTTGCCCCCCCCTCTCTTGGGCCTCAACTGCGCTTTCGCCCTACCGACTCCCCGCAGTTACCGCGCGAGAAGGAGGTCCCGGTACGCTTCGGCTCGAGAGGATCTCCCCCCCTGTCGATGAACCACGACGAGGGAACGAAGAGCGCGCTGGGTCAGAGGCGCTCGGAGTCCCATCTGTTCTCGCCGCAGTTCAAATGCGCGAGTAAGGGATGTGGCTGCTTGGTCCCACTCTTCCTGATGGGCGTGGAGCCGGCCCTTTCCGACCGAGAGAATGGCCTCCAAGTGAGACAAATCGAGGGTCGTCGAGTCCGAATGGGCCTGCTGCAAGGCTGCCTCCACACGTTGAAGCTTCTCTTCGGCCTCGGCGAGGCGCCCGCGTTCCACCAGACAGAGCGCATGTCGGGCCCGCGCATTCTGCGTCAGGAGATGATCGTCTCCCCGTTCCTCCCTTTGCATCTCGGCGGCCCTTCGAAGCAAGGGGGCCGCTTCAGCGGATCGTCCCATGTTATCGAGCAAGTGTCCGACTCTCTGATAAGCCGTAGACACCGGATAGGAGGGAGCGTCGTAATGACGTTCGGCGATGTCAAGGTCCGACCTCGCGAGAGACAATGCGGCTTCATACTCTCCCCGTAACAGATGGATTTCAAACAGCTGATCGCGGGCCTGGCGGGAACGAGGATGAGCGCGGCCGAAGACACGATTGGTGAGGGCCAGTGCCTTCTGATAGTAGGTGGCAGCAGCGGCATGTTCGCCTTTGTTGCGAAGAAGGAACCCAAAGTCGCTGTAGGCTCGAGCCCGTTCGGCCCGCGTGTACCCGGCCTCCTTCTCCATCCGCAGAAGGGCTGCTCGGTATAGATCCTCGGCCTCGTCGTGATCTCCCTGCTGTTGCACGATCCGAGCGAGCCGCATCTGATCGAGCGGGAGCTCATGATATGCAACGGCCTCGCGGCGGCGCTGGAGGTCGATGGACGTTCGCATGAGGACCTCGGCAGAGTCGGGGGCGCCCTGCACGGCCATGGTTTGAGCGAGTCCCTTCAAAATTTGCGCCCGGTGGTCGGCCGTTCCGAGGCGCTCGCTCATCGACAGGGCCTCTTCGTAGAGCGGGCGCGCCTCCCAGAACCGTTGCCCATTCCATTTCGTGTCGGCCACGTGAACCAGGCTCGCGACGAGGTCCGTGTGCGGACCGTCGAGGTGCTGACGGCGAAGGGTGAGTGCACGCTGCAGGAGCGAATCGGCTCGAGTCCAGTCCCCCAGCCCTCGCGACGCCTGGCCCAACGCATCGAGCATTTCGGCCTGCACCACCGGCCGATCCTGGAGGCGCTCCACTCGCTCCATGCCGCGACGGAGCAGCGTCTGGGCCGACAAGGTATCGGGCGGGTTGTACGGATCCCCGGCATCAAAGAGCTCCACCAGGTAGGAAGACACTAATTCGGACTTCTGCGCCTCCTGCTGTGCACGATTCCGTTGCTGAACGAGCATCGCCCCAAATGCGACGATCAAAACCAGAAAGCCCCCCGCAACGCCGACCTTCCATCGGTGCCGCTGAATGAGCTTCCGGGTTCGATACCCGAGGGTGAGCGACCGGGCCTGCACCGGCTTTCCCGCTTCGTACCGCCGCAGGTCGTCCTGGAGGGCCTTGATAGACGTGTATCGCCGATCCGGCTCCTTGCGAAGGGCCGTGAGGACAATGGTATCCAGATCCCCTTCGAGAGCGTGCCGCAGCTGGCGCGGGTTGGTGTTGCGGGCCTCACTGATCTCTTCCGGGGTCACAGGCCGCCCATTCGCCGCCTTTGGGTCTGGGCACGCAGTCCCGACCGCGAGCGAGGGACGCTGTGGCGTCTCATCCCGAATGGCTTCCTCAATCGTAAACCGCGAATACTCCTCGAAGGGACGATGTCCCGTCAGTAGCTCGTAGGCGAGGATGCCGAGCTGATAAACGTCCGTGCTCGTACTGATCGTGCCCTCGGCCACCTGCTCCGGCGCCGCATAGGCCGGCGTCATGGGCTGCATGCCGGTCCGGGTCAGGGGAACGGTGATGGAGGCCTCTGCGGCATCGAGCAGCTTTGCAATCCCGAAATCCAATAGCTTGACCGTCCCCTCGGACGTGACGAGCACATTTGAGGGCTTCAGGTCGCGATGGACCACCAGGTTTCGATGAGCGTGCTGAAGGGCCTCTCCCACCCGCCCCAGCAAATGAAGACGGTCGTCGAGAGAGAGCCGGTGGGCATCTGAATAGGACGTAATCGGTTCCCCCTCGACGTACTCCATGACGAGGTAGGGCACATTGTCCTCGGAGACGCCCCCATCGAGAAACTGCGCAATGTTCGGATGCTGAAGTTTGGCGAGGACCTGCTGCTCGATTCGGAAGCGCCGGCGTGCGGCGTCCGTGTCGAGGCCCAGACGCAGGAGCTTCACGGCCACGGTTTGCTCGAAGCCGCCATCGATGCGCTCTGCCCGGAAGACGCGGCTCATCCCTCCCTGTCCGATCTCCTCCTCGAGCCGATAGGGCCCCACTTGACGCGACGGTTCGACCAGCGGATCGGCCTCGAGGATCGACTGCTCCTCGGGATCGTAGGCGGGCGCGGCAAAGGCCACCGCTTCCCCCTTCAGAAACGAAACCGCCTCGGCGTCGGCCTCGAGGAGGGCTTCCACCTCTCGTCGCAGCTCAGGGCGACCGGCGCAGGCCCGATCGAGAAAGGCGTCCCGCTCGTCCGGCGACCGATTCATGGCCGCCTCGAGAAGGGCATCCACCTCTGTCCATGTGACGTCGGTCCCGTCTCGCATTCCGATCCGTGTCTGGTTCCACTAGGCGTCCGCCTCCGGCTCCCCCGAATCAATGTCGTGCTCGGTGAGCTCCCGGGCCAGCCACGCCCGCGCCTTGCGCCATTCGCGCCGAACCGTCCGTGTGGACACGTCCAGTACATCGGCAATGGCCCGTTGAGTCATGCCCCCATAAAACTGATACATCACAATTTGCCCCTTTCGGGGATCCTGCTCGGACAACCGGGCGAGGGCTTCATCAAGTGCCAGAAGGGTTTCGCCTCGCTGGTCGACGGGAATTCGTCCTTCTTCCAGCGACAGGGTTGGCGCCTCCCCCCCTCGCTTCTGGGCCGTTTGCTTGCGGAAGTAGTCGATGAGAATCTGCCGCATGACCCGAGCCGAAAGCGCCTGGAAGTGCGCTTGGTCGGTCCACTCCACCCGCGATTGATCGATGAGCTTCAGATACGCCTCATGCACCAGCGCTGTGGTCGTGAGCATGTGGCCCGCGGGTCGCTTTTGCAGGAGCCGATGGGCAATTTCTCGGAGCTCCTCGTGAACCATAGGCATCAGCTCGTCCAGGGCCTCTTTGTGACCCTGCCGACCCTCGATGAGAAGCTGTGTTGCGTCAGTCGGGTGCCCCATTCTCAACAGAGATTGATGGACGAGGATATGCGTCCCACCGCAGAATCTGAACGGGCAGTGCGTGACGCATTCGTTAAGATCTGGAAAATCGTCGGGACATGGTAGAGAAGTATGTGCCGTGCGTTCCCGAAATCATGTCCGGTCCCGCCTTTTTTTCTCGTTATGAAAGATGAGGAGCGAAAAGAATTTCTTCAACATACGGCCCTCGCCTCCGGTGGGGCCCCCTGCTCCCGGCAGGGGAGGAGACGAGGGTCGCAGGGGCGGCGGGCTCTGGCCGACACGTCAACTCTCGGCCACTTTCGTCACTTCTCTCCCCGCCGCCCCACCCCTCTTGGGGGGTTTGCTGAGTTGTAGCGATCCGCTAAAGATGCCCCCGTGGTGTTTGATGATCCCCAAGGTTGATCCTTGCCCCCGGATCCGTTCTACGCCTCCACCCAAACCGTCTTTGTATTGACGAACTCCCGAATGCCATGATGAGAGAGTTCTCGCCCGTAGCCGCTGTCCTTGATCCCGCCGAACGGCAATCGGGGATCGCTTTTCGTCATCTCATTTACGAACGCACACCCCACCTCTAGCTCGCGGGCCATCCGTTCGCCCTTGTCCAGATCCTCGGTAAAGATGCTGCCCCCGAGGCCGAAGCGCGTGCTGTTCGCCATCGTAAGGGCATGCTCTTCGTCTTCGGCGACCGCGATCGACGCCACCGGCCCAAAAAACTCCTCTTCAAACGCCACCGTCCCCGGTTCTACATCGGTCAGCACCGTGGGAGCGTAATAAAATCCTGCCCGTTCCAGTATATGGCCGCCCACGGCTGCCACGGCCCCCTGATTGATTGCCCGCTCGACCTGATCGTGCATGGCGTCGCAAAGATCTTCGCGGGCCATCGGCCCCACGTCCGTCTGTTTGTCCATGGGATCGCCCACCTCGAGGGCCTCCACTTCTTCGAGCAGGCGTTCGGTAAACGGTTCGGCGACAGACGCCTCGACGATAAATCGCTTGGCCGCAATACAACTTTGGCCATTGTTTTGCATGCGGGCCGTACAGCCAACGGAGGCAGCGGCCTCGAGATCGGCGTCTGCACAGACGATAAAGGGATCAGAGCCTCCGAGCTCGAGAACGGAGGGCTTGAGCTGGGCCCCGGCCTGCTTGCCCACCGCTCGCCCGGCGCCCACACTCCCGGTAAGGGTCGCCCCCCGCACCCGTTGATCGGCCAGGACGTCGGCAACGGTGGATTCATCGATCCGGAGCACCTGGAATTCCTCGTCGGTAAAGCCCGCCTCTCGAAGAAGGGCCTCGATGGCGTGGGCACACCCCGTGACACTGGAGGCGTGTTTGAGAAGCACGACGTTGCCCGCCATCAACGCCGGCGCCCCGAAGCGGAAAACCTGCCAGAAGGGGAAATTCCAGGGCATGACCGCCAGAATGGGCCCCAGCGACTCGTAGGCGACGTAGCTCGAGTGGGCAGACGTCTCTACGGCTTCGTCGGCCAAAAAGTCGGCTGCGTGCTCCGCGTAGTAGCGGCATACCCACGCACATTTTTCGGCCTCGGATACGGCCTGGGGGAGCGGCTTCCCCATTTCCCGGGTCATGAGCTGACCGTACCGCTCGGCCCGACGTTCGAGAAGGTCAGCCGCCCGCTCCATTCGCGCTGCCCGCTCGGAAAACGAACGTTGGCGATTGACGGCAAAGGCCGACGCGGCTCGATCGAGACGGGTTTCCACCTCCTCTTCGTCATGGAGGGGATACTGCTCGACAACCTCACCGGTGGCGGGATTAATCGACGTGAGAGACATGGAGAATGGTGGACGTTGCGCAAGATCTCGGAACGTGTTTGCACGACCGGGGACAATCGGTGATCCGTCTGCTACGTGTGCTTGCCGTCGGTCCTTTTGAACGCTCGCGGAACCTCCCCCGTAGATCCAAAAAGATCGTCTCCATCGTTCATAGCCTCCCCCTTCGTAATGAGCGCCTCCTCCCTTCCGTCAGACCTCGACGTTTCGCGCGAGAGGATCGAGCAGCTCGTTGGGAGACCGGTCGATGACGTGGCGCTCTATCGCCGCGCCCTCATCCATCGCTCGCTCCTCCGGGAGCACCCGGAGCATTCGCTCCAGTCGAACGAGCGACTCGAATTTTTGGGCGACGCCTTCCTCGACCTCGTCATCGGGGAGGTGCTCTACCATCGATTTCCGGAGAAAGAAGAAGGATACCTAACTCGCCTGCGTGCCAAGCTCGTAAGCACCACCGCCCTTGCGCGATACGCAAAACACATGAGTTTGGGCCCTCATCTCCTTATGAGCAGCAACGCGGCTCGCACGGCCGGGCGCGAAAACCCAAACATCCTTGCCGACGCCTTTGAAGCCCTCGTGGGTGCCCTCTATCTGGACCAAGGCGCCGAGGCGGCCCGCGCGTTCGTCCACGAGCGAGCGCTGTCCCCGTTCGATCTGGAAGAGGTGGTCGCACACGATGAGAACTACAAGAGCATGCTTCTCGAATGGCTTCAGGCGAGGGGGCGCCCCCAGCCCGCCTACCGGGTCATTCACGAGGAAGGCCCCAGCCACGACAAGAAATTTACCGTCGAAGTCGTGGTGGGAGACACTTCGTACGAACAGGGAACCGCGAGCAACAAGCAAGAGGCCGAGCAACGTGCCGCCCAACAAACGCTGGAAGAGTTGCAAAGGCCGTCCCGGGCCCGAGATTCGTCGCCGTAGTCAGCCAGAGGTCCTCGACGCGAGGAGAATCGGAGTCGAATCGCCTGCCTAGATCTGGGAGCTTCCTTTTCTCTCCTTACTGTTGTACCATCCGGGCCAATGTTGAGATGTGAATAGATGTTGACTTTTGATGAAGGGGTTTATAGTGTTGGACGATGTCGTTTCCTCTTTCCATTCGACTTCGATTCCATGGCTGACCCGATGCACCGGCGTGACTTCGCAAAAGCCTCCGCACTCGCCCTGACCGGTCTGACGTTCGGTTCGGCTGCATTTCCAATGGGTAGTGCAGCCTCCCAGGAGCCCCTCTTCGACATTTCCCTGGCCCAGTGGTCTTTGCACCGCCACCTATTCGACGGCTCCCTGGACAATCTCGACTTTGCCCCGACCGCCAAGAACGAGTTTGGAATCGAGGCCGTCGAGTACGTCAATCAGTTTTTTATGGACAGGGCGACCGACACAGCCTATCTCCAGCAGATGCAACGCCGTGCAGAAGAGGTCGGTGTGAACAGTCTCCTCATCATGTGTGACGGGGAGGGAGCCCTGGGGGCGGCCGACGCGGACGAACGCAGGCAGGCTGTGGAAAACCATCACAAGTGGGTCGAGGCCGCCCGTCGACTCGGCTGTCACTCGATCCGCGTCAATGCTCAGAGCAGTGGCAGCTACGAGGAACAGATGCAGCGGGCGGCGGATGGTCTACGTCAGCTGACCGAGTTTGCGGCCCAGGAGGACATTAACGTCCTCGTCGAAAACCACGGAGGGCTGTCCTCCAACGGGGAGTGGCTGGTGGGAGTTATGGAGCGCGTGGACCATCCCCGCTGCGGGACGCTTCCCGACTTTGGCAACTTTACCATCCGCGAAGGTGAAACTTACGACCGCTACAAAGGGGTCGAGGAACTCATGCCGTTTGCAAAAGGCGTCAGTGCCAAATCATACGCCTTCGGTGAGGAGGGACACGAAACGGATATCGACTACGAACGCATGATGCGCATCGTGCTCGAGGCCGGGTATCGAGGACACGTGGGCATCGAATACGAAGGCGATGAGCGGGGAGAGTACGAAGGCATCCGCGCTACGAAACAGCTTCTGGCACGCACGCGGAAAAAGCTCACCGAAGAGTACGAGTAACGCCGTGACGTCTATTCTCTCCCACTGCAAACTCGTACGGCGAGTTGCTCTGCCCTGCTCTTGACAGTCCCTCCTGGTTCTCATGAGACTCCCTCCCCTTCCCCTGAGCCTCTGTCTTCTATTTTTGATGGGAGGCCTCGTGTCCTGCCAGGCCCCGGAGCCTCCCTCCGAGGCTCTGCTTGCCAATCGCTCAGTGGTAGACCTCACCTATCCCTTTAACGAGGAAACCGTCTACTGGCCGACGGCCTCTCAGGAATTCGAGCTGCAGACTGACTTCGAAGGCGAAACAGAGGCTGGTTATTACTACTCGGCGTATACCTTCTGTGCGGCCGAACACGGAGGCACCCACCTGGATGCCCCGAAGCATTTTGCAAAAGGCCGGCCGGCGGTCGAAGAAGTGCCGGTCGAACAGCTTATGGGCCCGGCCGTGGTGGTCGACGTTTCCGCCCAAACCCTCGATGATCCAGACTACCGGGTGACCGCCGAGGATTTTCGGGCCTGGGAGGACGAACACGGTCGCATCCCGGAGGAATCGATTCTCATCGTGCGAACCGGCTACGGGCAGTACTATCCGGACCGCGAAGAGTACATGGGCACCGACGAACGTGGAGAAGAGGCTCTGGAGGATCTGCACTTCCCCGGCCTCCACCCAGATGCTGCCCAGTGGCTCGCCGAACACCGGTCGATCAATGCGTTTGGGATCGACACGCCGAGCCTCGATTACGGCCAGTCAATCGAGTTTCGAGCGCACCAGAATCTCTTTCAAGAAGACATTGTGGGCCTCGAAAACCTAGCGAACCTGGATCAGCTGCCGGCCACGGGCTTTGAGGTGATTGCTCTGCCCATGAAAATCGAGGGAGGGAGTGGCGGCCCGGCCCGGGTTGTGGCCTTGCTTCCCGAGTCTTCTTGATTCTGTGAATCGCGTGCTCTCTTCTGCTCAATGTCCAGTCGTTCGTCCCTCCTCGATCTCGCTCTCGACCTCGCTCGTACAGCGGAAACCGAGATCCTCCCCCGCTTTCGAGACGTAGCCGTCACGCACAAGCCGGACGGGACCGAAGTCACGGAAGCCGATCGAGAGGCAGAGCGGAGCATGCGCGCCCAGTTGTCCGAGCAGTGCCCGGATCACGCGGTCCTCGGGGAAGAGTTTGGCGACACCGGTCCGGACGACGCCCGCTATCGATGGGTGCTCGACCCTGTCGACGGCACGGCGGGCTTTACGATTGGCGTGCCGCTCTTCGGCACGCTCGTGGCGGTGCTAGAGCACGGAGAGCCCATCGTGGGGGTGATTCACTTCCCGGCCATTGACGAGACGGTCTATGCAGCAGAGGGCCACGGCTGCTGGTTCGACGCGGGGGAGGACGATCCCTTGCAGGTGCAGGTGGATCCCGTGGAGCGCCTCGCCGAAGCGACGGTTTCTACGACGGCCCTCCACAGTTCCGACGTCATGGCGAAGGAGGACCAGACGCCGTATCGGCTGAGTGCACTCGTGCCCCGGGCCGGCAAGTTTCGCTTCGTCACGGATTGCCTGCAGCATGCGCTCGTGGCTCGGGGCCGCATCCACGCGGCGGTCGACACGATCATGCACCCGTGGGACGTCGCCGCGCTCGTCCCCTGCGTGCGCGAGGCGGGTGGCGTGGCTCTTCCCCTCAACCCGGACGTCGACGACGTCGTCTTTGGGGGCAGTCTCGTGACAGCGGGGAGTGAAACGCTCGCACGAGAGATACGACGCCTCCTTCAACCTCGCTGACCAACTCGTCGGTCAATTCTCTTCGGAAACGACGGACTGAGAGGACGCAAGATGATCTCACCCTATTCATTTGTCTCAATCTTATAGGGCAGCTCCTGGAGCGTAGAATCATTGAGAATGCAATGCCAGAGTGTGGTTGCTTGCGTAAGACCCCTTGGCTGAGGAGCGGAGCTTAGCGATGCCGTCAATATCTTCAATTTCTACGAGCCGTGCTCCAGTTCCATTGAGTCCGCCCTTCCCGTCCGAGGAACGGGCCGTCCCAAAGTCAAGTTATGATCGTCCCTTCTTCGACCGTTCATGGTCCCCCCTCTTCCCATGATGGATCGCCTCCAGACGCTCGACCTGCACTTCCAGGAGGAGCCGGGCATTATCGCATCCTACCTTCTCCCCCACGAGGACGGAGTGGCCCTCATCGAGACGGGCCCGGGCTCCACCACGTCCATGCTCCAGGCTCGGCTGGCCGATCACGGGCTGACTCCAGACGACATTACGGACGTGCTCGTGACGCACGTTCACCTCGACCACGCAGGTGCGGCTGGATGGATGGCCCGGCACGGAGCAACGATTTATGTTCATCAGATTGGGGCGCCCCACCTGAACAGCCCGGAGCGACTGCTTTCCAGCGCCGAGCGCATCTATGGAGACGAAATGGATCGCCTCTGGGGAGAAATGCTGCCGGTCCCGGAAGACCAGCTCGTCGCGCTAGAGAACGAGGCCACCGTTTCCATAGGCGACTTGGACGTCCTGGCCCTCGACACACCCGGACACGCCTCTCACCACATGAGCTACGTGATCGGGGAGATCTGCTTCACCGGTGACGTCGGAGGCGTCCGTCTCCCCGAAGAAACGTACGTCGAGCTTCCGCTCGCCCCCCCGGAAATTCAGTTCGACCACTGGCGCAACAGTCTCCACCGACTGCGTTCGGCGGTGCACACACGCGACGTGAGTGCCATCGCGCCGACGCATTTTGGGATCTATACCGACGTGACGGCTCACCTCGACCGGCTCGAAGCAGCGATTGAGTCGACGGACGAATGGATTTCCCAGGTCGTCCCCATGACCGGCAATGACGACGAAGCCCTTCGACAGGTGGTCACCCGCTGGATGCGCGAAACGGCTGCCGCAAACGGAGTTGACGAAGACACCTGGAAGAGCTACGAGCTGGCCAATCCGAGCTGGATGGCTGCGGACGGACTCAAGCGATACTGGGAGCGGCACAAGAGGAGTGCGGGATGATGCGCCCTTTCTTCTTCTCCACCGTTCCGGAGTTCGCGTATGGAGGAATGGAAAGAAGGGGAGACGGTTCAAATGGACAAATGGGCCTACCGAGCGTCTGCCTCTCCGAGGCCTCCGCTCCCGCCCCCGATTTCCCCATTCTCAACCCAGGATCAGCCGCCTCCCGACGGAGGAAGATCGATCTCCGGTTCCTCCGGGTGAGGCCGATAAAGAAGCGCCGTGTGTCCAATCGTCCGCACGACCTGCACCTCCTCGAGGGACGAGGCAATCGCTTCCGCGGTCGGTCGTTCGTCCTCGGGGGCCGCATCGAGCACCCGGATGGTGACCAACTCCCGGGTGTTGAAGGCTTCTTCGATGGCCTCTACCACCGCCTCTGTGACCCCTTCCTTGCCGATGTGAATGAGGGGATCCTGGCCGTGTGCGAGCGACCGAAGATGGGCCCGCTGTCGACTGGTGAGTCGTTCTGACATAAGCTCGCCCAGTAATTGTGGAATGCTGTAAGAGAAAAGAGCAACGAGGCTGCAGGCACGGCTCCCACCGAGAGTCAGCCCCTTCCGCTCTCTACGATCTTCAACAGAAAGATCAACGGCAGGAGAGCCTTGACGTTCGGCCTCGTCCACCTTCCACCTATAAAAGGAGCCCCTGCCCCCGCCCGTACTGCCACATGCGCTTCGGCGATCTCGCCCTCTACAAGGAAGAGTTACTGCTCGTCCGTCCGAACGTCGGAAACAGCCCCTAAACGGGACGTGCAAGAAAGAATCCCTCAACGCGCCTCCGTCAACATCGGAGATCCACAAAGCGAGATAAAACAGAACCATCAAATCTATAACAATCGAGTAACCGCCGGCCCAATTGGCGCAACTTTTGAAGGGGTGTTGACTTTGCTGGGAGAATCGATCTCGTTCGAGGGAAGTGCAGACTCTTTACGGGCGTCTCCACCCCCATTTGCGTACCTCACTTTTGTAACAGTACGCGGACAGTCCTCCACCTTCTGCAAACGCATGTTCATTCCCGAAGGGGCTTCAATGACGGTGTCGCTCTAAAGGGCGTTTCGATCTGCAAGGAGCGTCGAGACCCCTTCCAAGGCGACACCTACTCGTCGGGCCCGAACGAGACAAGCCCGAGCTGTTTCTGGGCAATTTGAACAGGTCCATAGCATATGACCTCGACCAACGGCCAGGCCTCTCCAAATCATTCCTCTCCCCAACATCTCCTCTACGGACCTGAAGAACATCCACATTCGGCCCCTCCTTTTTTGGATCACCTCAATCTGTTGTGGAAAGGGAAGTGGCTCATTTTGGGCTTGGCCCTGATCTTGGGCGGAACGGCGTACTTTTATTTCCAGAGTCAACCGAAGGAGTACCGGACCGACGCAGCCCTGCTTCTCAACGAGCCCGACCGGCCGGAGCGGCTGGAAGAATTTATGCCGACGCAGTCGCCCAACCGGATGGATCGGGAGCTGTACTTTCTGCGCAACTCCCAAGTGTTTGCCCAGCAGGTCGCCGAGGAGCTGGCTCGGCGAGCGGATACCCTGCAGGTCCGAGAGGCGGGAACCCACCTGTGGACTCGTTCCAGCGAGCTCCGCCCCCTATCCAGCCTCACCCAGCGGGTTCGCCAGGCGATACAGGTGCAACGGGGCACTCGCGAGGTCCCCGCCATCCGGATTCGGGCCACGAGTCCGAACCCAGCGGAGGCGGCCCTCCTGGCCAACACCTTCACCGACGTCTATCGCTCCCACCTGCACCGAACCAACAGCGCTCGGTTGCGCACCTCCCGCCGATTCCTAGAACGCCAACAGGAAAAGCTTCAAAACCGACTGCGGGCCATCGAGGACACCATTGCCGCTCACGTGCGCGCCCACGGACAAGCAGGCCACCTCAGTCCTGCAGACAGCGGCCTCGGCCTCGTCGGAGAAGCCAGCCAGATCGCCGGCCAGATCTCTGAACTAAGGGTCCAGAGAGATCAGGTTCAGCTTGATCTCAACATGGAACGGGCCCTGCTCGACTCTGCCCAGGCCCGGCTTCGTCGAATTCGTCCGAACCTTGCCGACCGGGCCGCCTCGACCACCCCAGAACGCCTCCGCGAGACCCACGAGGAGATTGCCTCCCTCGAAGCGGAGATTCACACCATTGAGTCTCGCAACGAGACGCTTCGCCCCAGGATGGAGGCACAGCTCGAGGAAAAGAAAGAACGCGTCCAGGAGCTTCGTGCCCAATCGGAGCGTCTGGCGCAGGAATACATCAACCAGGCCCTGTCCACAGATGCAATCAATCCTCTCGGAGAAGACGGAGGAAACCTTTCCTCCGTCGTGAGCCTCCAGCGCGAAGTGACACGCCACCGCATCAACATCACCCGGCTCGAGGCCAAGCTCGAAACGCTTAACCAACGAGTGGACAACCGGCAGGTGGCGCTGCAAAACTCTCCCGATCGGACCCTAGCTCGTCTGAACCGCCGCAAAAACACCACCAAGGAGCTCTTTCTCTCTCTATCCAAAAGCCTTCAGAAAGCACAGGTCTCTGAAGAGTCGACCCCCGAGCAGGCCAGCATCATCAAGAAAGCCCCCCCTCCCTCGAGCCCCATCGGTCCCGACATCTGGCGAAACGTCCTCCTCGCGACGCTCCTGGGCGGCGTGGCGGGAAGCCTCATTGTGGTCGTCTACGACCAGCTCGATGACATCGTCGACGAACCTGAAGAGCTGGAACGCCGTGACAACGAGCTTTTTGGGGTAGTCCCGCGCTGGACCTCACCAGAGACAGATTCCCCTCAGGCTCAAGCAGAAATTGATCAGCCTGCCTGGACCGCCGGCCCGGCCCCTTTCTCACCCGCTATCGAGGCGTACCGCCACATCGCGACGAACATTCGCCTGGGGATCCCGCACCCTGTCGACGTCCTGCTCGTGACCAGTCCCGGCGTCCAAGAGGGGAAAACCACAACGACAGCCAACCTGGGAACCGCCCTCGTCGAAGCGGGACAGGACGTGCTGCTGTTCGACGCCGATCTGCAGGGACCAGACTTACATCGCCTGTTCGAGCGGGAACGAGTGCCGGGCCTTACAGACTCCGTGTCCCACGCCAAGCACAACGTACAAATTCTGCGGGAACCCCAGCCTGTTCGGGAAACGCAAACTCATCACAACGGACAGTCGGAACGACGGAAACGCTACCAGACCCAAACAACACACACGGGTCGGCTGGGCCTCCTCCCGGCCGGGACTGCCATCCCTCAACCGGCCCTCTTCCTCCAGGAGAGGCACATTCGCCCCCTTCTACAGGAGCTCAGCGATACGTGGGATACCATCATCATCGACACTCCTCCGAGCCTGGTGTACGACGACGCCTTTCGGCTGGCCTCCCTGAGCGACCTGGTTCTCCTGATCGCCTCTGCCGGCACGACCCGACTTAGTGCCTACAAAGAGGTTCGAGAACGCTTTGCTAGACTCTCCTCCCAGAACACGGTCGGCGTTCTCAACCAGTATGCCCCCTCTAAGCACAACGTCTACGGATACGACTATTACTCGTATGCGACCTACCATCACGAAAACGACATGAGGGATCAGTTCCTTCGGAAGATTCACCGCGGCTTCCGGCGCCTCGTAAAGTCATGATAAGCTCTTGGGAAGGACGATGCTCCGGGTGGGCCGCTGCTAAGTAGATCAACAGAAATACCTTTACAGGATCGTCTCCCCGACGGTAGTCGGGACACGTTCCGAGCGGACACCGACAACTGTCGGTGGAAGTCCAGGAATCTTACCGAAGACTGGCGGAAACAGCCTACATGAGCGTCTACGCCGCATTCAGGAAGATTCACTCTGGAAAGCACTTCTTCCCTTCGGTCAGGGCGCTTCGACTCCTTCCTCCCTCTGG
>CAYXAD010000051.1:0-17119 GCA_964462965.1 uncultured Salinivenus sp. | reverse complement strand
CCGCCCGTTCCGGAAGACGGTCCTTCCACGAGGGCGGAATCGCTTCGCTCAAAAACCGTTGAAAGTCCCTACTTCACGCTTGAGCGCACTTAGCATCCTCCACAACAGAGCTCCTCGTCGGATCTCTGTCCAAACGACAAAGGGTGGGCCGATGAGTCGGCCCACCCTTTTTATTTGCTACACCCGTAAGACCCCCCTCCCACGCCCGGACACGACATTGTCGTGCCGACAGCCCAGAATGACGGCCGAGGGAAGTGACCGTACGACTCAAGAGGAATTCGGGCCTGGAAATAGAAACCTGCACACCGGGTTTGCGAGCGGACCTTGAACGGGCAACTCCAAGAGATACATTGCCGTCGAAAGAGGGGCTACTCCAGCTCTCGAAGCCAGATGTTACGGAACCGAACCCGATCACTGTGATCCTGGAGCTCGAGGGGAAGCCGCGAGGCGTGCTGTTCGTACGGCGGGCGTTCGTAATGGCCCGTGGGCCCAGTGAGCTCCACGTTGTCTTGTACTAGAATCCCATTGTGAAAAACAGTCATCCGCGCCGGAGCAACGACGGAACCGTCTTCGTCGAAGCGGGGCCGCCGAAAGACGATGTCGTAAGTCTGCCACTCCCCGGACGGTCGCGTGGCATTCACCAGCGGCGGATACTGACCGTAGAGCGCCGCCGCCTGACCGTCGGCGTACGTCGGATTCTCGTAGGAGTCGAGCACCTGAACCTCATACCGGCCCATCAAGAACACCCCGCTGTTGCCTCGCCCCTGGCCGTCGCCTTCCTTGGTGGCCGGAGCTCTCCATTCTAGGTGAAGCTGCACGTCTCCAAAGCCGTCTTTGGTCTGGATCGATCCGGAGCCAGGGTCGACTTCGACGTAGCCGTTCTCTACGATCCAGGAGGCAGGTTCTCCCTCTGGATGCTCCCACGCCTCGAGGTCGCTCCCGTCAAAGAGCACGACGGCATCCGACGGCGCCGGCTGCGGGGTGGACGGGGCCGGGCCCGGGTCGACGACCGGCGGCCGGGTTCGGGTGGTGTCATGAACGTCCCAGTAGACCGGATTTCGAGGCTGGGCCTCCGCGGAGAGTGCAAGGGTGAATCCGAGAAGGAGGATGGTGCAGGTTTGCAGCGCTGAAGCGGGAGACATAAGAATGAAGTAGCTGGAAAACGTAGCGACAGTTCCCCCCACGGTACGGTGCTAAGACTGTGGCAAGGTCCATGGGTCGCGGTAGGAGAGCCAGACGTGCTCATTGGCTTCGGCGTCGTCGACAAACCGGTGCTTCTCCGCATCCCACGTCACGGCTCGGCCGAGCTTGTAGGCCACATTGCCGAGATGGGCATTGATGGCCGTATTGGCTGCTGCGTCGACGGGACAGTTGAGCGCTTCTCCCTCTCGAATCGCGGCGACGAAGTTCTCGGCGTGCACCGCAAGAGCGTTTCCTTCTCCACTGCGGGGCGGAAGAGCCTCTGTCTTGTATCGATCGTCATCCACTTCGGGATATACCTCCCACCCACTGCGGTCGATGACGAGGGTCCCATTGTTGCCGATAAAAGCAACTCCGTGCCCTCGTCCCTCGTAGGGCCCCTCTCCTATTCCCACGGCGTGCTCCCACGTCATGGAAAAGTCGTCGAAGGTGTAGATCGCCTGTTGCGTGTCCGGCGTCTCGGCAGCCCCATCCGGATCACCAAATTTTCCTCCGCTCGACATTACCGCGTTCGGACCGCCCACCTCCATGCCTTTAAAGACGTAATCGATCAGGTGCACGCCCCAGTCGGTCATCAGGCCCCCTGCATAGTCCCAGAACCAGCGGAAGTCAAAGTGAAAGCGGTTGGGATTGAACGGTCGCTCCGGAGCCGGACCAAGCCACATGTCGTAATCGACTCCATCGGGCGGATCCTGGTTGGGCTTGGGAGCGAGGTGATCCATCCATCCCATGTAGGCCCAGGCCTTCGTGTGGCGAATCGTGCCGAGCGCTCCTGACTGCAAGTATTCGACGGCCTTTTGCCAGTGGGCACTGCTGCGTTGCCACTGGCCCACCTGTACGACGCGCCCGTGCTTCTCGACAGCCTCTTCCATCAGGAGGCACTCGCCGATAGAATTGGCCAACGGCTTCTCGACGTACACGTCCTTGCCGGCCTCACAGGCGTGGATCGTCTGCAAGCAGTGCCAGTGGTCGGGCGTGCCAATGACAACGAAGTCAATGTCGTCGTCCTCGAGGAGGCGTCGATAGTCGCCATATAGATCCGGCCTCTCCCCGGTCACGTCTTCGAGCTCGGCGGCCCGATCCTCCAGCACATTGCGGTCCACGTCACAAAGCGCCACACATTCGACGCCGTCGACCGCCCGGAGGGCCGTGGTGTTGTTCCAGCCCATTCCATTGATGCCAATGGCCCCGAATCGAAGTTGATCGCTCGGGGGAACCGAATCGTCTGCCGATGCCGAACGAGGATCCGATGCAGACATCCCGAACCCCGCGAGAGCCGCAGAACCGGTTCCAAGAAACTCTCGGCGTGTAAAATCACTCATCGATTGAGAGAGGATATGGATGGAGAAAACCTATGCTGCGTACTCTTTGCTTTGCAGCTCACGGACGAGAGAGCCGCTGACGAGGGTCGGCCGCCCGTAAGGAATTCTGCGAAGAGAACCGCCTTTAAATCCTGGGGGTGGAAACAGGAAACGTCCTATGTGAGGAGCCGCTGAGCGCGTCGTAGAGCTCCCTCCACCGGCTCAGAGTCCAGCGTTTCGACAGACCAATTCGTAAGCTGCTTCCGAAGGGCTCCCCGTAGAACCCGCGCGTAATGATCGTTCTGAACGACTCCACCCAGGATCGCAGCCCGCGGCACAATTTCCTTCTCCCGGTCGAGCAGCCAACCGACATGCTTGGCCAACTCAGAGGCTTGATGAGAGAGGATGCGAGATGCCACGGCATCTCCGTTCGCCGCAGCAGCGATCACGAGGGGAGCCACGGTCGGAATGGAAAGCTCCTCTTGATACACGTGGTGAATCAAGTCTTCGCGGCTCTCAATGCCGAGGTGGTCACAAATCCGGCCGGTAAGGACAGTCGACGGCCCTCCGTCAAAGGCTTTTGCCACAGCGCGAAGCCCGGCCAACCCCACGGCGTATCCACTCCCGACATCTCCGAGTAGATACCCCCATCCGCCCGCTCGGAGCAGCGTCCCGTCCCTTGCGCGCCCCAGGACGACCGACCCCGTACCAGCAATGACGACGAGCCCACTCTCCGCTCCAAACGCCGCGTCCAGAGCAATCAGAGCGTCGTGAACAATCTGCACCCGCACCGTCGAGGCCTCCCCCTCGAGCATCGCGTGAAGGCGGTTGGTAAGTGCAGCTTGTTCATCTTCTCGACCCGCCCCGGCCACGCCAGCGCTGATGGCAATGGTGTCCAGGGAATGCTGGGATTGCATCGCCTTCCGCACGAGAGTCGCGAGAACGTCAACCGCTCCATTGAGACCAATCCGCTGTGGATTGGCTCCCTCCCCATGAAGCTCGATCAGATCAGATCCGTCGGTGCACCGCGCAAGCAAGTGAGTTTTCGAGGCACCGGCGTCAATGCCAACAATTAAGGGCGTGTCAGACACAGGGGCAAAGGCAGTGTGAGAAAATAAGAAATGTGCATGGCCATGGGGACCCCTCTCCTACGCCGGAGACGGGGGCCAATCCATCCAGCGACGGAATCCTGTGGAACGTGAACATGAGGTCCGGTCACCGTGAAAGACGGGATTGCATCTGCTCTCCGCAAGATGGAATCGGTTCCATACTCGATCTGGAAGCGGTCCCAAACTTAACGATTCCTTGACCCAAGACAAAGTCGGGAATTATCATAGAAGCAACGGAAGTGGCGTCGGACCCGTGCTCTTCTGAGCATAGCTGTCCCTTCCTCGAAACCGGGCGTCATGTCATTGCCCGGCAGCTCCCGACGAATCGAGTCTTCCGAAGTCCCCAGTTTGGCGCAACAGATCCCTGATCATCTATCGAGTTGTCATGATGAGCCGCTACCAACTACGACATCTTTGCTTTTCTTTACTAGGATTTCTCACTTTCGCCACTCTTGCCCTATGTGCCGCTCCTTCCGCGCACGGTCAAGCCTTTACGGTACAAGGAACCGTCCTTGATGCCGAGTCCGGAGAATCACTGCCGGGCGTAAATGTTGTTGAGGCAGGCACCCAGCGAGGCACGGTGACCGACGCCAGTGGCGAGTTTTCCCTCCAAGTATCGGGGGAAGAGGCGTCCCTCCGGTTCTCGTTCGTGGGCTACCAGACCCAAACGGTTCCTGTGGAAGGGCGTTCGGAGCTGACCGTGGAGCTCCAACCCAGTGCTCAGGAGCTTGAGGGAGTTGTCGTAACGGCTCTCGGTGTCGAGCGCCAGCAACGATCCTTGGGCTACGCGACCAGCCAGATCGAGGCGGAAGACCTCGTTGATGCCACTGAGTCCAACCCCGCGACCCTGCTCCAGGGAAATGTGCCGGGGCTCGTGGTGAACCCAAATTCTGGCGGTCCAAACTCTTCGACCAGCATACGAATCCGTGGGACCTCGGCCATCGGAGCCGATAACAATCCACTCTTTGTTGTCGATGGCGTTCCTATTGACAACACCGTGTTTGGGTCGGTGGGCCGGTTTGGAGGCCGTGATGGGGGCAGTGCCCTCTCGGTCATTAATCCCGATAACATCGAAAACATTTCCGTACTAAAGGGGGCAGGAGCCGCTGCTCTTTACGGCTCGCGGGCTCGCGACGGCGTCGTGCTCGTCGAAACGGAGAGCGGCAAAAGTGTGGCCCCCGGAGGGTACAGCGTGCAGTATTCCTCAACCCTCACGGCAAAGAACGTACTCAGCAGCTTCACCAATTATCAGAGCGAATACGGACAGGGAGAGCGGGGCGTCGCTCCGCCAAACGAGACCCAGGCGCAAGACAATGGCGTATCAAGCTGGGGAGCCCAGTACGACGAGGTCAATGAGTCCGTCCAGTTCGACGGGGTCACGCGCCCTTATGAAGCTGTCCTAGACCGGCGAAATTTCTACGAAACAGGACTCTCCCACAAGCACTCGCTGGCCCTGAACGCAGGATTTGAAAACAGTTCTGTTCGCCTCTCCGGATCCTATCTGAACAATGAGAGCGTGGTCCCCAATACCGGCTATCAACAGGGCAACGTGACGCTCCGGGGCCAATCGACACTGGGCAATCTTACTGCAGACGGGAGCTTCACCTACTCGAACGAGCTCTATGATAACCGGGTGTTTCTGAACGACGGTCCACGGAATCCGAACTATCTCCCCTCCGTGCTTCCGGGAAACGTCCCGCTGAGTGCGATGCAACCGGGCTATGTGGAGGAAAACGGATTGATCGTCGAGAAGCAGGTGACGGGGGACCAGTTTCTCACGAATCCCTACTGGGCTGTAAAACGGATGAGTGCGGACGATGACAAAGACCGCATTCTTGGAAATGTAAATCTGAACTATCAGGTCTCGGACATGCTGAGTCTCCAGATCCAGCAAGGTCTGGATTGGTACTCCCTCGCTCGAACGACCCTCGACGGCTTCGGAACTGCCTTCAACCCCAGAGGGTCCCTCACGGAAAGTGAGCGGCGCGTCTGGGAAAGCAACACGAAACTCTTGGTGTCCGGAACTCCAAATCTGACTGAGAGCTTGTCCTTGCGCTTAGACCTCGGTGGCAACTTGCGTCATCGGGAAACCGAACTACTTTCCGTAACCGGGAATGAAATGGTGACGCCCTACTTCCGAGATCTCTCGAACATGCAAAGCCAGACCTCCACCTCCGGATTGACGGAGCACCAGATTCGTTCTGCCTTCGGATCTGCCGACTTTAACTATAACGACTACTTGTACCTCACGCTAACGGGACGAAGCGACTGGTCATCGACCCTCCCAGAAGAGAACATCCCGTTCCTCTACCCCTCAGCAAGCGGAAGCTTCGTATTTTCAGAGGTCGTTTCACTTCCAGACTGGTTTAATTTCGGCAAGCTGCGGGCGTCCTGGGGACAAATCGGGGGCGATACCGATCCATATCAGTTGTCTCTCACGTACTCCTACCTCGAGTCCCATCAAGGCCAGCCGTTGGGAGCCATCTCACAGACGGCCGTCCCGAATCCGGACCTGAAGCCGACCTCGACAACGGAAACAGAGATGGGCTTCGAGACGCAGTTCTTCGACGATCGTCTCGGGCTTGACGTGAGTCTGTATCGGCGTAACACAGTCGATCAAATCCTGAATACGACCGTCTCCGGCACCTCCGGATACCCAGGTCGCATAATCAACAGTGGAGAGATTCAGAACTCGGGGATCGAGGCGCTCCTCACGACCATTCCCGTAAGCACTAGCGAGTTTAGCTGGACGTCCAAACTTAACTTTGGTGCGAACCGGAACGAGGTTAAGTCTTTGGCCGAAGGGTTGGACCAGCGGATCGATCAGCAAAACAGGATCGGTACAGCGAACATTGCTCAAATCGTCGGTGAGCCTGCCAACGTTATCTACGGAAGTTCCTACGTGCGGGACGATCAAGGCCGCATTGTCCACGATGAAAACGGAGTGCCTGTGGCAGGCCCCTCTCAGGTGTTGGGCAATGGAGCACCGGATTGGACCACCGGGTTCTCCAACACTTTCTCCTTTCAGAATCTCTCCTTTCAAACCCTCATTGACGCGAAGTGGGGGGGGCAAATATTCTCCGGAACCAATGCTCAGGCGTATGCCAATGGTCTTCACCAGAACACATTGGAGGGACGTACAGAGTGTGACGAGCAAAAAGGACCAGATGGCTACCCGCAAGATGGCTGTTTTGTCGGCGAAGGTGTAATTGGAAGCCTCAATCCAGACGGGAGCGTTACCGTTGACCGCAACAACGATGAGGCTACACTGCCTTCGTCCTACTACGGAGGAATTGCCAGTAACATCGCCGAGGAGTTCGTTTACGACGCTAACTTCATTAAACTGCGCCAGGTACGAATCAGCTATCAGCTGCCGTCCAGTGTGATCGAACAGACACCGCTGAGCCGCGCTCAGTTGTCGCTGGTGGGCCGAAACCTGTTCTACTTCCACGACTCGGTCCCCAACGTGAATCCGGAGTCGAGCTACAACAACGATGCCGCGCCGGGCTTCGAACGGGCAGGCGTTCCTGAGACTCGAAATTTCGGATTTACCTTGAGCGTGCAGCTGTAGAGCCAGCCCGTCTTCTCTCGTATTCCACAGCGCGTTTTTTACATATAACCTTTTATCGTTATGAACTGGATTCGACTTACACATCTTACTTCCCTCCTTCTCCTCGGCGCCCTCGTCGTCTTGCTGCCGGCATGCGACAGTCTCAGTGACTTCGGGAACATGAATACGGACCCGAACTCGACTGATAACTTAAGCCCTGGTGTCCAGTTCACGACGCTTCAGGTCGGATCAGCTGGAACACGCTTCGAGACCTGGCGCCACAATCTGATCTATGCTTCTCAGATTGCTCAACACATGGCCCATCCCGGAGGCATCGGAGCCGGAAGCCAAAATGCCTTCAATGACGAATGGTCCGGAGCCTTCTTCGTTACCCGGTATTACGGCGGCCCCAACGCCGCTGCCAACACGGTGCCCGCCACTGTAAAACATGCCGTGGACCTGGTGAATCGCCTTCAGGATCAACCGGCGCAGGTAAATCGCCTGGCCGCGGCGCGCATCTGGAAGGTGCTCGTCTTCCAGCGGCTGACAGATACCTACGGGGACATTCCATACTTCGAGGCCGGCAAAGGAGCCATTGAAGAAAACTTTACGCCCGCTTACGACCCGCAGCAGGAAATTTACATGGACTTGCACGACGAGCTGCAGGCCGCTATCGACCAGTTCGACTCCTCACAGCCCACATACGGGGAGGCCGATCTCGTTTTCGAGGGTAACATCGATCAGTGGAAGCGATTTGCCAATTCCCTTCAGCTCCGACTCGCGATGCGGATTAAGGAAGTGGACCCCACGATGGCCCGGGATTGGGCTGATGAAGCGATTAACAGCGATGCGGGCGTGATGCAGGGGCCAGAAGATGAGGTTTATATTCCACATCAAGCCGGACCGGCCACTACGCCAGGGGCTGGCTATAGTCGGAATGCAAACAGCGAGGTCTTCCAGCTGGGTGTAGCCTTCAACTCCCCCTACCTCGCGGAACCATTCGTGGACTGGATGAAGGACAACAACGATCCGCGCCTCCCCATCATTGGCTCTGTGGACGGAAACTCCGACCCGGCTGTGCAAGAGGGTGTGCCGCCTGGAGTCACTGGTACGGAGCTTCCAGACGACCTAGATCCGGTAACTACTTATTCCGGGCCGAGCTCCATTATCTCCGATTATGATGATCCCTTCTACCTGCAGAGCTATGCAGAGGTCGAGTTCATGCTCGCCGAAGCCGAGGTGGAATGGGGCATTGCGCCAAACTCAGCCGAGGCGCACTATAACGCGGGCGTTCGGGCCGCGATGAACAAACTCAGCCGCTACGACGACAGTGGAGCCGCCAACATTGATCAGGCAGACATTGACAATTACCTTCAAAACGAAAATCCCTTCCTCTCATCGGGGACCGAGGCTGAGAAACTGGAACAGATCAACACACAGTACTGGGCGACTGTCTTTCCGCATGGCCTTGAGGCCTGGGCGAATTGGCGCGTTACGGGTTCCCCCGACTTCATCGCTCCTCCCGACGAAGAGGGAGATACAGGGGGGCAGATCATCCGCCGCCTCGCTTATCCACAGAATGAGGAAAACCTCAATGCGCAGAGCTACAACGATGCCCGAAGCCGCCAGGGCATCAGCCAAAGCAATCGTCTGACTGCCCGCGTGTGGTGGGACACCGAGTAGAGGTTTCTTTCTCGGCTATCTTGCCTGGATCACAGAGAGGCGGGTCGCAGTCTGCGGCTCGCCTCTTTTGTTTTGGCCCTCGGCCTCGTACGTTCCGAATACCATCGGCTCCATGCAGAAAACCGGAGGCACGGGGCCTTCAATCCCCTCCCACTCCGACATCGGTTCTTTCCCCTACCCACCGTTCCATCCATGTGTAAACGTGTTATTGCTCCCCTCCTCCTGTTGCCGCTCCTCTGGATCGCCTGCACGGGCCCCGGAGCCTCGTCGACGGACACAGCCCCGCCGCACCCATCCGCGGATAGCCTCTCTCTACGGTGGGGGGTGGAAACCAACCTCGTAGAGACGGACGATTTTCGACGCGTTCGCTCCCACTTCACGATCGAAAACCGCGGGGAGGTGCCCCTTCACAACGAGGGGTGGACGCTCTATTTTAACTTCCTCCGGTCCATCGATCCTTCCTCCCTCCCCGCCTCTGTCGAGATCACTCACGTCAACGGCGACTTCTACCGCCTGGAACCGACCGAGGCGTTCGAACCTCTCGCTCCCGGTGACGATCGTTCCGTGTCGTTCGAGGCGAACGGGTCGATCATCAAGAAAATTGAAGCCCCGGCGGGCCTCTACATGGTCTTTACCGACGCTCAGGGTAATCCGGAGCCCCCGAAGGCGATCTCGGACGTGACCATCGAACCGTTTGATCGTCCCGAACAAACCAACCGAGGCCCCAACGATGCCCTGCCCGTTCCGACTCCTGCTTCGCGCTACTCGGACAACCAGTCGCTGACGACGCTGCCTGCGGACTCCGTCGGTCGCATCGTCCCGACTCCCATCTCCATCGAACCCGACACTGGAAAGGCATCTCTCTCGTCTGCCACTCCCATCTACCACGAGGAGGGATTGGCGTCTGAGGCGGAGAGGTTGGCTGACGCATTGGCGGAGGTCCTGGGGAGCCGCCCGCCCACGCGCGTCGGGGCCCCGGATGCAGGGGAGGGCCTCTCCTTGCGCACGGGAACGGTCTCGCTCTCCGGAGACCGGGCGACCGGCGAGGCGGCCTATCAACTGACGGTCGACCCGGACGCAGGCATCGAAATCACGGGGGAAACGGCCACGGGTGTGTTCTACGGCATCCAGAGCCTGCGTACGCTGTTGCCCGTCGACCCCTACCAGCAGTCATCCACGACGATCGACGTTCCCGCAGTGACGGTGACCGATGCCCCTCGATTTGGGTACCGGGGCCTCCACCTCGACGTCTCTCGCAACTTCCAGAGTGTGGAGGACGTGAAGCGACTGCTCGACGTAATGGCGCTGTACAAGCTCAACACCTTTCACTTCCACCTGACGGACGACGAAGGCTGGCGCCTCGCGGTCGACGGCCTGCCGGAGCTCACGGAGGTCGGAGGGCGGCGCGGCCACACGCAGGAGGAGAGGGATCACCTGATTCCGTCGTATGGCTCCGGGCCGAACCCAAATCCAGCCGCCTCGCAGGGCAGCGGGTGGTACAGCTCCGAGGACTATTTGGAGCTCGTCCGCTACGCGCGCGAGCGCCATATCGAAGTGATCCCCGAGATTGACGTCCCGGGACACGCCCGCGCGGCCATCAAGGCCATGGAGGCACGGACCGCTCGGCTTCAGGCGGAAGGCCGCCCCGAGGCGGCGCGTCGCTATCGGCTGCACGATCCCGAGGACGCGTCGACGTATCAATCCGTCCAGGGATGGGACGACAACGTGATCAACGTCTGCCAGCCCTCTACCTATCGCTTCCTCACGACAGTCGTCGATGAACTTCAGTCGTTGCACGAGCAGGCCGACGCTCCCCTTACGACCGTGCACGTGGGCGGTGACGAGGTCCCTGCAGGCGCCTGGGCCGAGTCGCCCATCTGCAATCGCTACATCGAGGAGACCCCTTCCGTCGAAACCGTCGACGACCTCTTCAACCACTTCTTCCAGCGATTTCAGGATTCACTGGCCACCCGGGACCTCACCATGGCCGGTTGGGAAGAGGTGGCCCTCACCGATCACTCCCACGACGGAACGACGACGGCCGAACCCAATCCGTCCTTCGTCGAGCGGGACGTACGCCCCTACGTCTGGAGCAACATCTGGGGCACGGGCACGGAAGACTACGCCTACAAGCTGGCCAATGCGGGCTACGAGGTGGTCATGTCACACGCCTCCAACTTCTATTTCGATCTGGCCTACGACAAACATCCCGCCGAGGCGGGGTTCTACTGGGCCGGCTTCGTCGACAACCAGGATCCGTTTTCGTTCATTCCCTACGATCTCTACAAGGGCGCCGATCAAAACCTGATGGGGCATCCCATCGATCCCGAGACGGCCTTTTCGGACCACGCACAGCTCGAGGCATCGGCCACCTCCAACATCCTCGGGCTTCAGGGTCAACTCTGGGGCGAAACGCTGCGGAGCCCCGATCGGATGGAATACATGGCGGTGCCGCGCCTCCTGAGTTTGGCGGAGCGAGCCTGGGCCGCCCAGCCCGAGTGGGCCACGATCGAGGCTCCCGACCGTCGCGAGCGGGAACGAACCAAGGCGTGGAACGAATTCGCCAATCGGCTCGGCCAGCGCGACCTGCCGCGCCTCAGCGCCCTCGACGCCGACTGGACCTACCGGCTTCCCCCTCCAGGCGCTACCATCGAGGACGGACGACTCCAGGCAAACACGGCGCTCCCCGGCCTCCCGATTCGGTATACGACCGACGGTTCCACGCCAACGTCGTCCTCTCCCCGGTACACCGAACCGGTCCCTGTCTCCGACGACGCAACGGTCCGGCTGCGAACCTTTGACGGCCACGGCCGGGGCAGCCGCACGGTCGTCGTCCAGCCGTAAACTCTCGACCGAACGTCCCGCCTCATCGATCCTTTTCAGAACCCACTCCACCCCCGCGATCTGGGACCAACGTCTCCCCCTGTAATGCCTTCGCTCAAACTCGTTGCGCTAGGCCGTCGACCTGTTTGTGGAGGCCGGCGTGCCGCCCGAAAAGATTATCCTGGGCGTCCCCTTCTATGGCCGGGGTTGGGTCGGTGCTCGCCACGAAAACAGGGGGCTGTATCAATCTTACTCTGAGTCTCGCGGCGGCCTCTCCTACGATACGCTCGCCAATCACTTGGTCGACCAACAGGGATTCACTCGCGAGTGGGACGCGGAAGCTCAGGTTCCCTTTCTCTGGAACCCCGACTCATCGATCGTAATCACCTACGAGGATCCCGAGTCGATCCGGTCCAAGGCCGAGTTTGTAAAATCTCGCGGCCTCGGCGGCATGATGTACTGGGAGCACGATGACGACGATGGCACCCTCCTACAGGCCACGTACGAGAGTCTCCGGCGGCCGACGTCTGATTAGCTGCTCTTTTCGTGCAGAAGGGGGGAAGCCTCCGTCAGGGGTCCGCTACTGACCGGCGGCCGGCGTCCGATCCTGTTCCTGCACTCGCTCAAACCGCATGTCGAACACGCGGTAGCGACTGAGGCTGAACGACGAGAGAGCGTCCTCCTCCCCGCGCCGGAAACGGAGGAGACCGAGCCCGGAGGCCCGAAAGGCACTTTCGTATACGGGGGTCAAGGAGAACTCGTCGTCGGGTCGTCGCTCGGCCACGAGCTCGTCGTCTTTGACGCGGAGCGTGAGGGTCGTCTCTGCATCCTCGCTGTGGAAGGTACCCGTAAACGCTTGGAGTTCCTCCGGCGTCGGATCGAAGGACGCGACCGGCTCTCGGATTCCTTCGTCGTATCCATCGACACGGACCTGAATGATCGGGCGGTCGCGTCCGTCCGCCTCCTCAAAGACAAACTCCCGATCGCTGGTCCCTACCTGAAACCGAGACGGCGAGAGAGGGATCAACGCCGGGCCGCCCTCCACCCGAAGCGTGTCGTCCTCGAGGACCAGGGTCGTGGGGGCTCCGTTGAGCGGGTTTCTGTAGATGCCCGTCCTGGCGTCGAGGCGCTCGGTCGGCACATCGACCCCCTCCGGGAGTTCCTCGTCGACATCGCTCGCCGCCTCTCCCAGGAAAACCTCCGCCACCTGCTCCCCCAACGAACCGGGGCTGGCATTGGACACGTTACAGAGCAGCGACACCGAGAGGCGCTGCTCCGGATAGCGCGCGAGGTAGGCCCGGTAGCCACTGGTGGCTCCGGTGTGACTGACGAGCGGCACGCCGTGACTCCTCCCATGTACCAATCCAAGAGCGTAGCTGATCGAACGACCGTTGTTCAGCCGGCCCGTCTCGTGCATCATTTCCACGAGCGCAGGTCCCCCCAGCCGTCCACTCTCCAGCGCCTCGTTCCAGATCAGGAGGTCGTGGACCGTGGTGAGGAGACCGCCGTTTCCGTGAACGTGCTCGATAGGGCGATTGATTGAAAACGAGGAGTCGTTTTCCGCCGAGTACGCGGTGCTTCGACCTTCCACGATCCGGGTGTAGTCGTCGCGCCACTGGGTGCTCGTCATGCCGAGGGGCTGAAAGATGCGCTCTTCCGAAAACTCGGCAAACGACTGGTCACTTACGCGCCCCACAATGATCGCCGCCAGGTTGTATCCGGAGTTGCTGTACGAGTAGCGCTCCCCGGGAGGAAAATTGAGTTCGCTCTGCCGGCTCAGAATGTCGAGGACGTGGTCGTGATCGTGGGTTCGGCTGCTCCGCCCCCACCCGGAGATGGCCGCCACGCTCCCCCAGTCGCGAAGGCCACTGGTGTGGGTCAACAGGTGGCGCAGAGTAATGGTCTCCCCGTAGTCGGGAAGCTCGGGGACGTATTCCCGAACGTCATCGTCCAGAGACAGAGAGTCGTCCTGGACGAGCAGCCCGATGGCGGCAGCCACGAACTGCTTGGAAATTGAGCCCGCCTCGAAAATGGTCGCAGACGTATTGGGCACGTGATGCTCCAGGTCGGCCATTCCGTAGGCTTTCGAGAACAGAGTCTGTCCGTCCCGAGCCACGCCGACGGCACACCCCGGCCGCTCCGAATGATCCCAGGGCTCGAAGATGCTGTCGACGGTAGATGTGACCTCCGTCATGTCGTACGTCTGGGGCGCGGGGGCCTCTTGGGCCAGGAGACGTACCGGAAGGAGTGTGAAAAGAACAAACAGGAGCGAAATGCGACGTAGGGTGGTCATACGACTCGACATGGATTCGTCCATCGGTTCAATTCGTAAAACACCGCGGTGGGCTGCTCCCGGCTGAGCTCCAATCCCCTGTTGAACCTCACAGCTGACGGCAAGGCATTCGCGTTCCCCCCACTTCGAAGAGAGCCAACTGTATCGGTTTCTTCAGACACGGAGCGCCTTCGATTGCAACAGGCTTGAAGCAGTGCCTCACGAAGGGGGAACCTTCCAGGTGGGCGGGACCGATGTGCTGCAGCAGTGGCCCCCATTAACGTACGATGCACGGGACACTTTGCCAATGATTCCTGACGTCGGCCACTCGTTCGGTTGAGGACCAGCTCTCTGCGACATGCAGCCTTCCGAGCCTGAGGGGACGACCGGATCATTGCCCTGGGGGGCTTCCAAGTCACACTTTTCGCCTCAGTCCTCGAGAACAGAGGTCACTTATACGGCACCTCGCTACCGTCACAGAGACGCTTCCCCGAAGCATATCAGAAGAAATGACCACCACGATCGTACTCAAAGAAGTGACCCAGGAAACAGTGTCGAGCTCGGCCCCGCTTGCCCCGAACGTTAAGAGTTCGTATCATTGTAAGTTACAGGACCGTTGAAAAGCTCTGGTGCTGCGAGAAGTCCACTGTCAACCCTCCCCCTACTAAGGCCCCACGCTGCCATGGAGGACATGACCATCGACCAGGTTGCCGAGCTGGCATACGTCTCGCGCTCCGTCGTCTCCCGCGTGCTTAACAATCATCCCAACGTAAGCGATGAGGCACGCCAGCGGGTGCTTAAGGTGATCGAAGAGCACGACTATCGGCCGAGTTCGGTGGCCCGGAGCCTGGCCACGGACCGTTCCTACGAAATTAGCGTCCTCACCCCACGTCGCGGGGACGAATCCCTCGCTAATGGGTACTGGCCGTTGCTCTATTCCGGCATCTTCGAGCAGTGCCTGGAACGCGGATACTTCGTCTCCCTGTCCATGGTCTCGCCCGACATGGACGGTGAGATTCAAGAACGTGCCCGTGATCAACGCTTCGACGGACACATCCTCATCACCACAGAGGTGACCGACCTCGTCGCTTCGTCCCTTCAATCTCGCGACGTGCCCGTCGTTCTCATCGGTCGCGACGCCGAATGGGACGGGCTTAGCTCCATCGACATCGACAACGTGAAAGGGGGGTACGAGGCGGGACGCCATCTTTGCTCCCTCGGCCACGATGACATTGGGCTCATCCTGGGAAGCCGTGACCTCAAGGAGACCGCGGACCGCCGAGAGGGATTCGAGCAGGCATTGTCGGAGACCGACTGTTCCCTCTCCGTAACACGCGTCGCCGAAGGGGACTATTCTCAGGACAGCGGCTACTCCATCATCCAGGACTGGGCCAAGCAGGGACCCATGCCGACTGCCCTCTTCTGTGCGAGCGATACCATGGCGATGGGCGCCCTCCTGGCCCTCCACGACGCTGGATACAAGGTGCCCGAGGACGTGGCCGTGGTGGGCTTCGACAACCTGCCGGCCTCCCAGTACACCATTCCCCCCCTAACCACCGTCCGCCAGCCCGTCTACGAAAAGGGGCAAGCGGCCGCCAATCTGCTGCTCGATCAAATCGAGACTCCGGGCGTTAAATCCGTCCACACAGAGCTCGACCCCGAACTCATCGTCCGGGAAAGCTGCGGGGCCCAGTGATACGGATGGACGTGTGGAGGGGTGGAGGGAGGAAAGGGCGGCACGATGCATCGTGCCGCCCTTCCGGCAACTTGCGTCAACACCTCTTCCCGTCCCGTTCCGCCCTCACCCCCGGTAAGATGCCTTCGTGAGGCGGTTGCCCCCCTCCGGCGAGTAAACGGCCGCCTGGAATCCCTCCTGTAACCCATACGCCCCAACGTCTCCCTTCGTATTTAACGCCAGTATGCCGACCTGAACGTCAGAGATGTCGTCGTAGCGGGTCGCGATCCGGTCGATGACCTGTCGACATGCCTCCTCCGGAGACGCTCCCTGCCGCATCCGTTCGACGGCCAGGTGCGATCCCACCGTGCGGATGGCAGCCTCGCCCCATCCCGTGGCACAGGCGGCCCCTACCTCGTTGTCGACGTAGAGCCCAGCACCGATCAGGGGCGAATCGCCCACCCGCCCCGGCATCTTCCAGGCCGTGCCGCTGGTGGTGCAGGCCCCAGACAGATTGCCGCGCGCATCGAGCGCCAGCATGCCAATGGTATCGTGATTCTCGCCCTCCGTCTCATCTTCAATGTTCGGCTCTGGTCGGGCCGTCTCGGACTGCTTCTCCTGCCACTCCTTCCAGTCTTGTCGCGACTGCTCGGTAAGCAGGTCTGTCTTCTCAAAGCCCCGGTCCAGTGCAAACTTGAGCGCTCCCTCGCCGACGAGCATGATGTGCGGACTTTCCTCCAGTACCGCACGAGCGACCGACGTCGGATGCTGAATGTGCTGAAGGGCAGCCACAGCCCCACAACGGCCTTGCTCATCCATGACACAGGCATCGAGCGTCACGGCCCCCGACCGATCGGGACGCCCTCCACGCCCCACGGTCCGCACCTCCGGATCCGCTTCCGAAACCCGAACCCCGGCCTCGACAGCATCAAGCGCCGGACCGTCCTTCGAGAGTACCTCCCAGGCCGCTTCGTTGGCCGGGATTCCATGTTTCCAGGTCGACACGACGACCGGAGACTGCGCTGAAGCAGGAGATGATTCCACACTCAGGGCTGCCATTACAGGAGAAGCAATCATGCTCACGAGGATGTTCTGCCAGAGACAACTCGACGGTTATTTTCGACCCTCGAGAAGCGGCAACCGAGAACGGCCCTCCACCGGGTGAGAGTGGAGAAGGTCCGGCGTGCCATATATCTGAACATGAGACGCCGCGCTCACCGGCCTTGATTCGTCCTCGCTTGCCATCGCTAGTCTCGCTGGTTGAGAAGGGCTGCGGCCTCCAGACACAACCAGCCCTCAAGCAAAAACGCCCGCTATGGGAAGCCGGTCGGGCCTGTGTCTCCAGCAAAAATACCTTGAGGCGATTCCTAGGTTTTCTACAAAGGGAGAAACTTGCACACGTCGTCCCTTACTTAACTCGGCGTGCAGGTTTTCCCCTCGTCTCCGAAACCGCTCCGCGCCAAGGTAGACAGCAGTGCCTTCCTTGTCTTTCCTCCCGAACACAGC
>CAYXAD010000050.1:0-17174 GCA_964462965.1 uncultured Salinivenus sp. | reverse complement strand
AGACCCATCGCCGCCGGGCCAAGGAGAAGCTGGACTTCGACTCGGTCTCCGAGCTTCTGCAGTACGCGGTGCAGTGGACCTACGGCCAAAACGATGACCTCCAGGACGACTCCCTCGAGGAGGAGACCCTTCAGGAGGAAAGCCTCCAGGAAGAGGCCCTCCAGGAAGAGGCCCTCCAGGACGAGACCCTCGAGGAGGAGAGCTTCGACAATGGTCATCCTGCAAACGGAAGTTCCTCAAACGGAGACGCTTCAGGAGAAGGGCGGGCAGAGCCCCAAGAGACAGCCGTCCAAGAGAAGGCGCCCCGGCGGTAAGGCCCGTCCCCCATGCCGATGCGCGGAGTGGACGATCGTCTAGGGGGCTCTCGAAGCGCCTCGGGAAAGAACCCACCGAAGAAGCAGCCGGTCACTCAAAAGGAGACTGGCCCACAGGATCGTCCTTGGAGCTCCTATACACGGAGGATAAAGACGACAGTCCCACGACAACAGAAACCGCGGCCTACGTGCTGGGCAGTATTAAATAATCCAAGCTGCAGAATGCAATCGTATTGCTTCTTGGATCGCCGACCGCGGACCCCATAAGAATCGGGACTCCGCGACGGACCGTCTACATGTGCCATTTTTCTGCAGTCATCGGCCTGGCCCGAAAGCTATCGGGGTCTGCCGTCCGCCGGCCCGTAAAAAGAGCACGTAGGTTGCACCTTGGAGTAAATATAGTGACTCAACCAGGGGCGCGACAGGAGGACTTCGATCCAGGAGGCTATTAACACGTAGAGTGAAAGAGTCCGCCGACAGCTTCCGAGGCTTCCTGAAGCTCATTGTACCGCTCCACCGCCGCTTCAGTCTGCAGCACGTGAGTGGTGACATCCCGATCATCAAGCATCTGGAGAGTCTCGGGCTTCACCTTGAGGCGCTCGTTCATCCCCTGAGACAGAACCACAACGGAGGCCCCGTGATCGAGGAGTTCCTCGACATCAGCGGGCTGGATTCCGGGATCGTGGGAGGTACCCGTCTCGTTCCAGTCCCAGGCACGAGCCCCTCCGGGAAAGAGCTTGGCGTCCTTAAAGGGACGCTCTCGCCCTTCGATTTCGAGACACCCCCACGAGATGTGCGTGATTCGTGGTGACTTGGTGACTACACTCATGGCTGAGATCCGATAGCGTGTAGAGAAGAGACTCTTCTTCGCCCCAAACGCATGCACCAAAGACGGGTTCACGAAATCTCTATCGTTCTCCCTCTTCAATACAGACCCCGCACGCCCAGTACTGCCTCTCGGTCGCAGCAGAGCCGGCTGGCAAAAACGGAACGGATCAGGCCACGATCGTACAGGTTCCGGTCTCGTAGGCCTCCCACAGCGCCTCCGTGGCATCGGTGCGGAGGGATTCAGGGTCGTCGTGTCGGGCAACCCAGACGGCCACCCCAATACTAACCCCTCCTTCGAGCTCTCCCGTCTCCTCGTCCAGGACATCCTGGAGGTCCGCGGCCCAGGGTTCTACGGCCTCTATCCCGCCCCGAAAAAAGATGCCGTAGGTAAGCTCCCCAAACCGCTCGACCCGCTGATTGGGCGCCAGTTGCTCCAGCCGGGCCCGAAAGAGTCGCTCGGCAGACTCGACGGATGCCTCTCCTCGACGCGCGATGGATTCAGCCCGGTTCAGATGAACCAGAATCAGGGCCAGCTCTTCAGACGCCGCCTCAGCCGCCTTCATTTCCTCAGCAATAATTTCTCGTCGAGGCCGAGGACGATCCTCCTCGGCCTCAGAGGATTCGACCTCCTCCGAGGGAGCATCGAGGGACGACTGACCGTTTGTAGGCCGATCGACCTCGACCTCTTCCGTTTCCTCGCGTTGACGGTCAGAATCGAGGAGAAGCGCAGCCGTTTCAGCAAAGTGTTCAAGGAGGAATCGAGCCCGGGAGGATCCCAGATCTGCCGTGCCGGAGGAATCAGCGAGCAGGAAATAGGAGACGGGGTCGTCCGGGCGTGGGACCGGTGCTACGGCTACATGATCGACCTGAGGGGGACGCTCGTAGTAATTCAGATCATCAATCGAAACCTTCGACGAGGAAAGATCCCGAACCGTTACCGGCTGGCGCGACATTCCAGCCGTGAGCAACGGCACCTGCGTATCGAATGAGCCGGAAGAACGAACGCTCGAGTGCGCACTGTCCAGTGCCTCGATTTGATACGTCAGGAGCACCTCTTCCTGAAGCAACAGACACACCGTCTGTGCCCCGAGGGCAGACCGCAGGGACCGCATTAACGGGACAAGCACAGGATCACCATCCATCTCAGTGTCGCCCTCGACGGAGGCCGAGGCGTCCTTGCTCGTTCGGCGCCTCCCATTTGAACTCGGTGGACTCTCTTCTCCTTCGGTCGAAGCAAATCCCTCTTCACGCGACCCTTCTCCCGGAGACGTCGCCGCTGCGTCCGGCCAATGGTCTTGAGGCTTCTCCTCTTCCGGTTTCTTCTGTTCCTCTTTCTTCTCAGAACGGTCCTGCGGTCGCACGTCCATAATACCCACGTCTTCGAGCGAGTCGGTTCGGGAAGAGAAGTCGGAGGAAGGGACCTTCTCACGCCGAGACGGACCCCGATACGACTCCCACAAGCGCCATCCCAAGAGACCAAGCACCCCCAAAAGCGGGACAATGGCCCCTGCGTATAGCCAAGGTCGATCAAAGACAATGGCCAAAACTGCAATCAGGATGGCCAGAATGACGAGAAAAGCACGGAGCATGCGACGTAGCTGGGAAGAAAACACCCCGGTCGAGAAAAGAAAGATTGGTACGCTGAAAGTACTCTGACCCGCTTGCAATGTCAATAAAGTCTTCCGTTCTGAGAGCGCGGAATGGGCCGGACGTAACGAGATCGTCAACGCGCCTACGCCTCAGTGAAAGAGCGACGAGGAGCGCCGTCTCCAGAAGCAGCGCCAACTGAAAGCTCCTCTGCGTCTCGTATCGGAATGGTATCAACGTCCTCCGGCAGTTCCACCGGTGGAAGTCGGAAGGGAAGGGATCTGTTCTCGGGGAGGGGGTTGGGCTCGGCCCAGAGCGTACCGTCGTAGGTTTCCATGAGGACGTAGTCTCCGGCCCGCCCCTTCACGTAGCTTCGATTGAGGGGGACTTTCCCATAGGGGGTATCGAGAACGTACGTCGGAATGGCGAACCCAGAGGTCCGCCCCCGGAGGCGACGCATGATGTGCATGCCGACCTCGATCGGAGCACGCAGGTGCCCCGTGCCGCCAATGATCTGGGCCTGATAAAGGTAATACGGACGGACTCGCATCCGCACCAATCCCTCGTTGAGCGCTTTCATCGTACCGACGTCATCGTTGATGCCCCGAAGCAGGACCGTCTGATTGCCCACCGGTACGCCGGCCGACTTCAAGCGGTCAATGGCTGCCGCGGCATCCTCCGTCAGCTCTTTCGGATGGTTGAAGTGGGTGTTGACCCAGATCGGATGGTACTGCTCTAAGAGTGAACACAGGTCATCGGTAATCCGGTAGGGCAGCTTCACCGGCATGCGCGTCCCAAAGCGGATGAGCTCCACATGATCGATGGCTCGCAGCCGGCTCAGCAGCCAGTCGAGATTGGCCTCATTGAACGTCAAGGGATCACCTCCGGTCAGGAGGACATCTCGGATTTCATCGTGTTCGGCGATGTAGTCGATTGCCGCCTGGTGCTCGTCGGTGCGCATGAAATAGTCGGCGTCTCCCACCATGCGCTTGCGTAGACAGTATCGACAGTAGATGGCACACTCGGCGGTCACGCAGAAGGCCACCCGGTCTTTGTAGTTGTGAATTAAATTTTTGACCGGCGAGTGGTCGACCTCGTCGAGGGGATCCACCTCGTCCACGATGTCGGGGCCGAGTTCATCCATCGTCGGCACGACCTGCCGCCGAATCGGGCAGGAGGGATCCTGAGAGTCCATGAGGGAGGCGTAGTACGGCGTGATATTCCACCGGAAGACCTCTCCAATCTCCTCGATGGCCCTGCGCTCGTCTGCCGTCGGGGCAATCCACTCCTCCAGGGCCTCGGCACTGTGGATGCGGTTCTGCATCTGCCAGCGCCAGTTGGACCAGCGGGGGTGGTCGGGAGATACCTGGGACGGAGCCTGCATACGACCAGCTTCATCAAACGAGTCGATCCATACGAACGACGGCCTCGTTACACGTTCTCCCCCTAAGAACGTTCGAGGTGGAACGGTCGAGTCCTCGAGAAGCCGCCCTCATTGATTGTCCCTTTTCACAGACACTCCGGACGCTCTTTTTTCTCCACCACGGACCGGCGTCCCCCAGACCGTCTATGAAATCTCCGAGAGCACCAAACGATCAACGCCCCCCTCCGAACCGGTACTCGAGTCCCAGAGCGGGCAGGATCATCGCTTCCCCCTCTCCAGAGGGAATATGGAGATTGACCTCCGGCATGACTCGAACTCGGGAGCCGCCAACCGACGCCCCCACCATGAAGGTGGTAAAGTTGCCCGAAAACGATGTCTCTTGACCAAAGAGGCTCGAATCCTCTTCCGGATCGAAGCTCCCGACCAACAGTGTCTGTCGTCCTCCCACATAAAATTGGTCGGTGCCCACATACACCCCCGGATAGGCCGCCACCGTTGAGGCACTGAAAAACCCACTGTAGGAGAGCCCAAGATCGGCGGATACATCGATCCCCGAACGGACGATCTGATACTTGAGGTCGGAAAAGAACACATGCGGGGCCACTTTCAGACCCGCGTCCCACCGCTCCGCAATTCCGACCCGTCCGTAGGCCGACGGCAGAACCCCGACCTCTTCCTCTTCGGTGTCTACGAAGAGCGCCGTTCCAGCACCGATGGAGCCCTCTCCCTTGGGGGTCGTCTGAGGGGAGTTGAATGAGGTAAATGAAACGCACCCAGACATTATAAAAATAATGCCCATTACAAAAAGACTTTCCACCCAACATCGACTGTAGCCTTTCATATCATTTCCGTACGCTATAAAGAGAACCCTCGGACAAAAACATAGACGGGGCGGAAGTGCAGAGCAAGAAACGTGCATACGTCTGCCTTGCATCTAAGTAACGCGGTGTGCAGGTTTTTTCTACGTGCTGGCAGGCTCAGCACGCGCTGCCTGAAGGGACTCTCCCCTTCCTCGAGGGAACCGAGACGCTACAGTACCGACCGGCCGGTCGTCCCTACTACCTCCTCGTTGACTGAAATAATGAAGGCCCCGCAAGCATTCGAGGGCCGATATGCAACTCATCGAGACCGCTCGCAACCCGTGGCATAGATCAAAACAGACTCTTAGGCCATTCCCACTCGCTGCATCCCGCGCTCGATGACGTCTGCGAGATAGTCGACGTAGTCCCGCCCCATCAGCTCCGCGATGATGGCAAACGTGTCGTCCGGTGCAAAGGTCGGAAGGGGGTTGACCTCCAGAAACCACGGCTGCCCGTCGGCGTCGACCCGAAAGTCGGCCCGGGCGAAGTCGCGACACTCGAGCGCCTCGAACAGCCGAAGGGTAAGCACGTGGAGCCGCTGTTCGAGGGCCGGAGTGAGCGTCCCCGGCAGCTCGTACTCCCAATCCCGGTCGGCCGACGGAGCCCCTCGGTGCTCCAGGGCATGGATGCCGAGCCCCGTAGTGGGCTCAACCCCCCGCTGCAGAACCGGAAGCGCCTCGGGAGGATCGTGTCCGACCACGGCAACCGTAAACTCGCCGCCCCCTTCCACAAACGGCTCCACGACCACATCCTGCTCGTACGTCGTGCTCAGGTGTTCGACCTCCTCTCGCAAGTGCTCAACACTTTCAATTCGGCTTGAGGGGCCCAGCCCCTTCGACGATCCCTCGTACCGAGGCTTGGCAAAGAGAGGAAAGGCTCCGGGAAGATCGTCGGCGTCAATCTCGTCGGCATCACTGTAGACGCGGTGGGGAGGCGTCGGGACATCGGCTGCCGCCACCACATCTTTCGTCCAGGCCTTGTCCAGGGTCAGCGAGAGGGTCAGGGCGTCGGACCCGAGACAGGGAATCCCAGCCATCTCCAGCAGAATCGGGGCGTAGGCTTCGCGATTCCGACTCCGCGCCCCCTCTGCAATGTTGATCGCCGCGTCGAGATCGAGGCCCGTATCGAGCTGTTCCCGGAGATCGAAGGCCGTTCCGATCCGAACCGGCTCGTAGCCGAGATGGCGAACGGCTTGAGCCAGCGTATCTACGGTTTCTTCGGGCTCATATTCTGCATCCGCGTCAGGCGGTTCGTCTTCCGTCCACGGATAGGCGTCGAAGGTGTCGTAGATCAGACCGATGTGCATGTCGGACGAGAGGAACAATGAACGGGGAAAGCAGAAACGATCCGGAGTTCCCGCCTTCGAGAGCGAACCGTGCCCTCAACAAAGCACCCGGGCGGGTCGTTCATCCGTTCCAACATTCTTAGAGACAGTTTCCCGCCCTCATGCCCCAGAAGGCATTAATCGTACGTACGACCCCCGACGGTCACGACGGACTCACGGAGTTGAACGTCGAACTCGAGCAGGGGTGGCGCGTGGCCGAAATGACCCCAATGGGAGGAGCCGGCGGAGCCACGGAGAGCCCCTGTCATGCAGCCCTGGTGATTCTCGAACACCAAGATTCCGACCAGACAGGTCCCTCGGTGGCAGCCCAGACCCTCGAAGAAGTGGAGGAGGAAACCGAAAAAGCCGTCGAAGAAGCGACACAGGGCAATGGCACGGAGCCGAGCTCCTCTGAGTCTTCCTCTTCTTGACGCAGGGTGTGGATTCCCTCCTCCTCTCATCGAGACGGTGGAGACCCGGCCGCTGACGCGAGAACCCGGCACCGGGCCTCGCTCCAGCCCGGTGCGGTCTTGGAACCCGAGCCGTCCCTTGGTTTCCTCCCAACATTTCGAGCGACCGAGAAAGCCAGCTATCGGTTCTCGGTATTCACTGTATCCGCCTCCAAGGTGTCCCGTCGGTCCGGACGTTCCGTAGAGACCGTATCTGCCGTGTCGGGGGGTGGTTGGGCGACCACCGTATCGGACGGAGGAACAGGAATCGTATCCGGAGGGGGCTTGGGCCCTTGTCGGGACGTGTCGGCCGATTGAACGGTAATGGACCCATTTTCGGTGCGCAGCTCGACGGACGCCTCGCCGTCTCCCATCTCCGCGTTGTAGCGTCCTCCTGCATTCAAGGGCGTAAAGCGCTCCTCTGACAGCACCAGGTCACCGGTACGGATCGCTCCCACATTCGTACGGGCATCGAGGTGCACCGAAGCATCTGGAGGAAGCCCCACGTGAATGCTTCCATTGTCCGTGCGGAGCGAAACGGTAGCATTTGGAGGCACCCTCTGAAACTCGACCTGCACATCTCCATTCTGGATGTCGACCTCGACCGGGGCCGCCGCTCCAAATACCTCCACGGCCCCTTGCTCGTGACGAATGGTGAGGGCCCCTTCAATCCCTTCCAGCCGAACCGGCCCACTCAGCTGCTCGATTTGAAGCGCCGTGGGTCGAGGCACGGTTCCCCGAATGTCCACTGCAGCATAGGCCTCTCCCTCCGCCTCCAGGGTAAAGGTGTAGGCGTCAGCCGTCCCTTCTTCCGTAAGCGAAATGTCGTTTAGCACCGAACGCGCGGCCTCGACATCCTCTCCCCGGCCCCGGAGAAGAAACGTCAATTCAGCCGTCTCGCCCTCGTCCCCAGTCAGATGAACGGAGCCCCGGAAGCCGTCGAGAACGAGAGGCCGGTCATTGGGGGCCACGGCCCGCGAGACGGTATCGACCGCTTCTACCGAGCCGAGACGAAGCGTCCCCTCCTCCGTCTGGCCGATGTCAGAAGAGCCCGTTTCTTCACAGGCCCCGACAACACTGACGACGAGAACGGCTACAGCAATACAGGCAGTCGACCGGACGAGCGACATGGCATCAGGCATTGATGCAAGGAGCGTTGGGAAGTGAGGGACGAAGCCTCAAAGGCTAGTGGAGTTCAATGTTCTGAATAAACCGACGAGCGGCAAAATAAGACCCAATCCATCCGAGCAAGATGCCTCCACCAATGAGCCCTCCTACGAGGATAATCTGAAGGCGAAAGGAAACCGGGCCTTGATCCATTTGCTGCAGAAAAAACCGATACAGGCCCCAAACGACCCCACTCGCAATGAGGCCTCCGATAAGCCCTTGCAGGACCCCCTCCACCAGAAACGGACGCCGGACAAAGCGATCGGTCGCCCCGACCAGCTTCATGGTCCGAATGAGGAGACGGCGGGCATAGATGGTGAGCCGGATCGTGTTGGCCACCAAAAAAATCGACGCCAGGACAATGATAGCGCCCAGCGCCACACCAATGGCAGTGAGGAGCCGCCGATTTTGGGCCACTCGTGCCAGCAGGTCGCGATTAAAGACCACCTCGTCCACACTTCGCCACTCCCCGATGGCAGACGCCATCTGAGACATGCTATCCGGATTGGCGTACGGAGGCGCCACCTCAATTTTTACAGAGGCCGGCAAAAACGTGGGGGTTTCGAAGATGGAGGCCTCCTCCCCAAATTCGCGCCGGAAGATTTTGGCAGCCTCCTCGTGCGAGACGTACTCGGTGTCGGCGACCCCGGGCATCGTCTGGATCCGCGCGTGCAGGGCCTCCTGCGCATTCTCACTGGCCTCGTCCTCTATGAAGACCTCCATTTCCCCGGCTTGCTCCCGAAGCATGGTCGATACGACCTGCGCTTCGTATCCCACCACGGCAAAAACACCGATCAGGATGAGGGCCACGGCGATGGCCCCCGTGGATGCAAACGCGGCAAATTTGGCGCGACGGAAATTAGCAAGTCCCTCGCGAATGAAGTAGGGCAACACAGGGATTCCGGTGTCCGATGGTCGGTTGAGGCAGTGATCAGGCCACGAGTTCGAATCTACGAAGACAGACCTGGAATGGGAAACCCGGCGGCTCCCCCGGTTCCGTCAGGACGACTCCTCCGTTTCCTCGGACGTCCCATCGTAGGTCGTACCCCGAGGATAGGCCCCGAGAACCTGGAGCTCCATCGTAATCTCGCGGAGATGGTCCAAAGCACGGGCCACGGCCTCCGAGGTCACGTCCCCGTCGACGTCTAGGTAAAACCGATACCGTCCCGGATGACCCACCAGCGGGCGGCTTTCGATCTTGAGTAGATCCAGCTCTCGCAGTGCAAAGACGGCAAGGCTTTTAAACAGGGCCCCGGGCACATTTTCTTGAAGAACGAACGCAAGAGAAGTCTTGGTGGCTCCCGCTCCGATCGGTTCCACCTCCTCGCCCTCCGGGGCCAGGACGAGAAAGCGCGTGAAATTTTGGGCGTCGTCCTCCAGCCCTTCGGCCAACAGCGTGAGCCCGTACTCAGAGGCAGCGCGGCGGGAGGCCACTGCGGCGACTGAGGGGTCACCCGCTGCAGCCACCTCTCGGGCGGCGCCGGCCGTGTCGGGCGTGGCCTCGGGCGTGGCCTGCGGAACGTGGGCCCGCAACCAGTCGCGACACTGCCCGAGCGCCTGCTGGTGCGACCGAACCACGGCCAGCCGTTCCAGGGACGCCCCGTCGGGAGCCATCAAGCAGTGGCGAATGCGCAACTGGAGCTCTCCGACAATGGTAACGGCGTGGGCCCGGAGATTGTCGTAGTTCACCCGCACACTTCCGTAGACCGCATTCTCGATGGGCACGACGGCCCGGTCCACGGTGCCTCCTTCGACGGCCTCGAAAACATCCTCGAAGGTCGAACAAGGATGCGGTTCGGCGTCGTCGAAGACGTGCTCTAAGGCCTCCTCACTATACGCCCCAGGCTCCCCCTGGTAGGCGACACGAACACCCATACGGATCAGGTCTTCTGCACGAAGCAAAGAAAGAAGTTACGGTGCACTGGGACTGAAATCCTGAGGATAGGGATTTGCTTCCTGCACCTCAATCTGAATGAACCCGTGCTCTGTGGCCGTGTGGCACTGATTGCACGACTGAACCAGATCTTGCACGCGTTTGTCGACGCGGGACCAGTCCTCCTCGTCGAGCGCTTCGTCGACCGATTCCACACTCGGCACGAGCATCTCCTCCGTCAGGTCGGCAATGGGATGCCCTTCATAGGTGGGCACCTCTTCCTGAATGCCTTCAATGGTTTCTTCCAACTCGTGCAGGTAAAAATCGGCGAGTTCCGGATTGCGCTCCTGAAGGGCCAGAGTGGTCTTGTGGGTCCATCGCTGGAGATGCGCCATCTGAAGGGCAAGCTCCGCGTCTTCATGCTGTTCGGACGCCTGGTCTTCCGACGTCGACCCTCCGTCCGCCGAACAGGCGATGCTTCCGGCCACCACGAAGATTGCCAGGAGAGCCCAAGGGAGTGGATTGTACCGCACCATAGAGAAGAAGAGGGGAGTAGACAGGAGTGGATATCAGCCAAAGCTGCGCACTCCCACGCACCGACGGAACCATGCGTTCCGAACTCCCCAAACAAAAAAGCCTCTCGGTCGAACCTGTGGCTCGACCGAGAGGCCAATCTACGTGTCCGTCAAGGACATCCCGGGGAAAGCCCCTGACAGTAGATCCTCACGGAAGCGTCCCGTCATTGGATCTCAATCTGACGGCGCGTGCTCTCCTCCGTCTTCGGCACGTGAATGGTCAGCACGCCGCTGTCATAAGCAGCCTCGATGTTCTCCGCATCGACGGCATCCGGGAGGGTAAACGTCCGATGGAAGTTGCCAAAGGCGCGCTCGACGCGGACGTACTCTTCCTCCTCTTCGGTCCGCTCGCTCGAGCGCGAGCCGCTCACCGTCAGGGTATTATTCTGCAGGTTAATGTTGATGTCGTCCTTCTCCAGTCCAGGCACATCCAGACGGATGCGGAACGCGTCATCCGTCTCGCTCAAGTCAGTCTGTGGCGCCCACACCGCGGACGAGCTTCCGTCTCCACGGGTACGGCCAAAGAACTGATCGAAGATGTCGTCCACTTCACGCTGCAGATCGCGAAGGGTGCGGGTTGGGGTATATCGAGTCATCTGCGTCATGGTGTATCACCTCGTTGACTTTCTCGTTCAACATTTAGTGAGTGTGCCAACGATCGAGCCGTCCATGACGGCCGATCCCAACAACGTTTCCACTCACCCACTCAAGCAAGGCGTATTCCAGGCCTCTCTGTTCGAAGCGCATTCCGAAAATCCGGCAATTCCATCTGCCTTCGTGACAGAGAGCTGCAGATCTGGCAATTTGAGTCTGCCGGCTCGCCCTCTCTGGTTCCGGTACAGTCTGACATTCTTTCCTCCATCCGAGACCGAATCAGCGTCCCCTCTGCTCTGACTTTGCAGCGTTTCTACCGACCACCGCCCTCCATGGAATGTAACATCCCCGACGGACCTCCGAAGACGGGAACGGCCGGTCTCGAACTCCATGGAAGTCAGCAGAGGCTCGGGCTCCCAGCCCCTTTCAGCACCAGGTGTCAGAGCACAACGGATTCTTTTTGCACACGCACGATTGTTTTCTCATGCAAACCTTTTGGCTCGCCCGCCACGCCAACCGCGAAGACTTCGTCGATCCCGACTGGCGGGAAACTGCCGACCGTCCCCACGACCCAGGCCTCTCCCCCGACGGTTTCGAACAGGCCCGGCAGTTGGGACGAGAGGTCTCTACGCTCGAGGTGGATCGGATTTTCGCCTCTCCCTTTCTCCGTACCGTACAGACGGCCCACCACGTAGCGGATCGGACAGGCCACACCGTCCTCCTAGAGCCCGGGCTCGGCGAGTGGCTCAATCCAAACTGGTTTGACACTCCCCCGCACCCCCTCGATCCCTCCACCCTAGCGGACCGCTTCCAGACCGTTCGCCTCCACCATGAGGCATGTCTGCATCCGACCTATCCGGAAACGAAGGAAGACGCCCTCACTCGCCTGGGAACCACCGCCCGCTGTCTGAGCGAGCGATACCCCGAGGAAACAATGCTTCTCGTGGGGCACGGCATCACCGTGCAGGGCATCCTTCACGGCCTCGTAGGCAATGACGTCTCCGATCCCGGCTGTCCCCTTGCAAGCTTAACCGAGATCGAGCACCGGGATGGCTCGTGGCACATCTGCTGCCGCAACGAAACGGATCACCTCCCCCAAGGCGCCGAATCCACCGATCGTCTGATCTGACCCAGATCGAGTTCCTACAACGGCGCCTCAATCACCGCGAGCCGACCCCGTCGAGGACGGAGGTCGGCTCGCGACTGCCGCACCACTACGTATCTTCCGCACTTCTCACGTGGGCGGTATGGTGGAAAAGACGCAGACGATGCGTCCGTCAGAGCGCACCGCCGCCTCCTTACAAGGTGGCAGTGTCAAATGCATACTTTCCGGTGTGAATACGGTGGGCCCCGAAGTCCTTCCACTCCTTCACAATGGTCCGCGCATCGTCCTCGCTGTGAGGATGGACCCCTAGGACGACGCGCCCTTCTTCGATGTCTTCCTTATAGCGCTTGGCCCGCTCTTCCGGAATTCCGGCTCCGACGAGGGCACCAATAATCGTTCCTGCCGCCCCACCAGTGCCTGCTCCGGCCAAGGTCGCAGCCAACGGGCCAGAAACGGCAAGTCCAATGCCGGGGAGCAACACGGCGCCGCCTGCCGCCATCAGGGCCCCAGCAATTCCACCAATGGCACCCCCTGTCGCGCCCCCCACGCCGGCCCCTTCAGCGGCCTTGTTTCCCTCCTCGATTTCGACATCCTCATCCGCATAGTGCTCTTCCCGAGTTTCGTCGGACATCAGCACTGTGATGTCATCCCGATCATAGTCCGACCGATCGACAACCGCGTTGTACGCTCGGTCCGCGCTCTCGTGATCATCAAACGTAGCGGTAATGAGTTTTTCGGGATCGTGGGTGCGTGCCATGTCTATACCTGCTGTTCGTGAAGAAGAGAAGCGTCAAAAAGACTCCTCGATGGGGACAAAGGCTAACCCCTCCCTCAGATCCATGTTCGAGCGTTGAAAAGGATGTCCCGAATGTGATGAAGCTCGTCTTCGATGTTACAAATCCATGAACGATCCGGGGGAAACCTGCGGAAGGACCCTCGATCGAAATGGCGTTTGACAGCCCTTCCCATTTTTCCCTGCCAAACAAAGAAACGAGGGGTTCTTACGCCCGACGGCTCAGGGAGAACGCCCGCCGTCTGGACGGTAGGAGCACGGAGGTGGCAACTGAGTTCGAGTAGAAAAGCGGTTTCAATTTCTCTACAGAAGCCTCGAGCGGGAACCGTTCACGGGAAAGAATGCCGAGTACGGTCCGTATGAGGACCGATCACTTCTCTCTACGAACGGAGGTTTCCTTCTATGCCGGACGACCAGCGCCATTTTCCCATCCACAAAGCCGCCTTTCTCGGCCCGAAAGGGGAAAACGCCGAAGAATTCGAACGCCTGTTGCTCGAAGTCCTTCGCGATCACGTCTTTTGGCGCCGCAATTTTCACCCGCGCGACCCTCGCCTCATCGACGAACGGGACAAGCGCACGGAAGCCTTCGATGAGATGTCGGCCCGCCTGCGGGATGAACTGTCCCAGATTCTGGCGGAGCTGAAGCGGGCGGCGCCCCTCTATTCGCCGCGGCAGGCGGCCCACATTGTGAGTGATCCGTCGCTTCCGGCCCTGGTCGGCTACTTCGCCGGCCTGCTGTACAATCAGAACAATGTGGTGGCCGAGGTCTCTCCGGAGACCGTCCGGGAGGAACGCGAATATTTTGCGGCCCTGGCCCACATGGTCGGGTACCCACCCTTCATCCCTGAGACCCTTCCCCCGGACGCTCGCACGCGGCGGTCCCCGTACAGCTGGGGCCACCTGTGCAGTGGGGGCACCATCGCCAATCTCGAAGCGCTCTGGATTGCCCGAAACGTCCGTCTCTATCCGTTGGCCATCCGGCTCGTCGCCGAGCAACACGACGAGTTTTCGTCCTTTGCGGACCTCGAGGTCACCACGGGGACGGGCGAGCGGGCGTCGCTCCGGCACCTGCCGACCTTCCGGCTCTCCAACCTCCCAATCGACGAAATCACGGACCTCCATCTCCGCATCAAGGCGTCTTTAAATGAGGGCGATCCGGCACGGGCGGAAACCTTTCAGGAGGTCTTGCCCAGCGTACGCAGAGCAGGACTTGCCTCTTTCCTCTTGCAGTACAACGAGGCGTTTCCCGACGACCGAGCGCGCCTGCCCAAAGTCTTCATCTCCCAGGCGACCCACTATAGCTGGCAGAAAAACATGGACCTCGTCGGCCTCGGGGCCGACGCCCTCGAAACGCTTCCCGTCGACGATCGCATCCGCCTCGATACCGAGGCCCTCGCCGACCGCCTGCAGGAGTGCCTCGACGACCGGCAGCCAGTGCTTGGGGTCATCTCGATTGCCGGCACCACGGAAGAAGGAGCCATCGACCCGCTGCACGAAATCGAAGCGGTGCGCAACGAGGTGGGCGACCAGGGGTTGACCTTCTGGCACCACTGCGATGCCGCCTTCGGTGGGTTCTTTGCCTCGATGCTTCCAAAAACGGACGACGGAAATTTCGTCCCCCCTGCTCGTCTCGACGAAGATCTCACGGGGCCCGAGGGGCTCCTTCCGACGGATGACGTAGAGGCCCTCACGAGCCTTGCCGAGACCGACTCTCTGACCATTGACCCCCACAAGTTTGGCTACGTGCCGTACCCGGCAGGGGCCGTCCTCTTCCGGGACTACCACGTCCGGGACGCCATTTCGTATAGAGCCCCGTATCTCGCCGACAACGATGCGGCCGGATTCGGAGGCTTCCTGGGCCAGTGGACCCTCGAAGGCTCTCGGCCCGGCGCTTCGGCGGTCAGCTGCTACCTCTCGCAGGCCATGGTGCCCCTCACGCCCGAGGGCCACGGCCGCTTCATGCGCAACTGCATCGAAGCCAATCAACAGCTCTTCTCGTCCCTTCAGGATCGATTTGCTGCGGCCCCCGGAGAGCTGTCGCTTCGCCCCTTCCATCCCCCGGAGACGGTGGCCTTCTGCTTCGCTGTGGTGCCGGAGACGGGAATCGAAAGCATTGCGGCCCTCAATGACTTTACCGACCGCGTTTGGCAGCGAATGACGGTCGACGGGCGGGAGGACATCAGTCAGTACGCCTTTCTCCTCTCCCGTACCGAAATCGACGTAAGGGCCTACGAGCACGTGCTCGATGACGTCCTTCCTTCTGCCCTCCTGGAAGAGGCCGTGGCGGAGGATGCCGCCCTGACCCTGCTTCGAACCTGCCTCATGAACCCCTTTCAGGCCGACTGGAACGCCACCGAATGGCCCTTTGCCGAGCGGCTGGCGCACCATCTCTACGACGTCGCCCTGGAGGAGTACCTCGAGCAAACCCTTCCCCCTGTGCCTCACACCGACGGTGAACGGCGGCCGGTGCTCGTGGTGGAACAGGCGCCGCGCGCTCACGGGGGCCTCGCCCGCTACCTCGAGCACGATGAAAAGGTGGTCGCCAACTTCGACCTTCGTTCCTGCAGTGCAGCAGAGCTGCAAAAACAGGACGATGGACGTCTCGCGAGCGTCCGCGACGTCGTCCTGCACGTCGACGCCAGCACCCCGACCCCGATGCTGAAACTTGCCCGCCACCTGATCTCGGAGAAGAACGTGAATCCCGACCGTCTCTTTGCCATCCTGACGGGCAAAGACGACCGAGAAACCTCCGCTCGCTTCTCGAACCTCGGCGATCCGGGCCCCACCGTGATTGCAGAGTCAGAGCTTGAAACCGGTGCACGTCGTCTCATCATGCGCCTCAGTTCCCGCCGGTCCCCGTCTGGCGCGGCATAGGCCCCCTCTACTCGGGGCAAACAAAAATGCCGGGGCCCTCGCTGGGGGGTCCTTTTGGCAAGGTGCCCCACGAAGGACACGGCTATGCAGCTCTTCAGTCGAGGGCTTCATCTCCAATGAAGCTCTGGATTTGACTTATTGGAGAATTCATTTCAAATTCCATAGAAGAACGTGCCTTGCGGGTTAAGGGGCCGCCCCGTGGAGAAGGTCGCAGAACGGAGCCTTTTCCCATGGGGTCGGCCCGACGAGAATCCCCCTAGTGGCGAGCGCTTCTCGTGATCCATCGGTCGAGTCACATAAACTTCCTCTCATACCATGCTCTCGACGACGGACAATTCGGTGGTACTCAGCGTACTCTCACTCCTCGCCGTGGCCCTGTTCCTAGGGGCTTGTCAAACGGAATCTGCGGTCGACGAACAAGCGGATCCCGAGTTGCCAGAGGATGAGCTGGAGATCGAAAACCCATGGGTCCAGCCTGCCTCTGCCGGGGAGAACACCTCCCTGTATTTGACGGTGGCCAACGGACGGACCTCGGCGGATACCTTGTTGGACGTTCGCGCTCCTATTATTGGGGAGGCAGAGTTCCGAGGGGCCCCCTCGGACACGAGTGCTGCATTCAACGCCCTCGACTCGCTGACCGTCCCGGCAGAAATGCGGACGGCCCTCGAGCCCGATGGTCAGCACATCCTCCTGACGAACTTAAGCCAGAACCTCTCGGAAGAAAGCTCGGTGATTCTGGATTTTGTGTTCAGTGAGAGCGGTCGACAGCGAGTACGGGTCCCCGTTCGGGCTGAGAGCTCTTCCAACGGCCAGTAGCCTTTCGCCCGAACGAGTCCCGTTATGGTCCTGCACCGCGAGTAAGGCGTTCGATGATGGAGCGGTGCTGTGGATACCGGTCGATCAGGTCCTTCCGATCGGCCAGTTCGAAGTCGGCAAAGTCAAAGGCCGGCGCCGTCGTGCATCCCACGAGGGAGTATCCCGTGTCCTCAGCCACGGTGGCTCCGAACCATGTCCCCGCCGGAACGACGGCATGCAGGACGTGCCCTCCTTCTGGGCGTCGGCCCAACGTATGGGTCCGGTATGCCCCCTCGGGATCAATCAGGTGCAGGACCAGCGGATCGCCCGCGTAGAAGTGCCACGCTTCGTCCTGATGAATCCGATGAAAGGCCGAGAAGGACCCTCCAGGCAAGAGGAAGTAGATGAGGGCGGCCATGTCGCGTGCACCATCAAACCGATCGGGCAACGCGGCTTCAGGAATGCGTTCGTGGGCTCGGTAGGTCTCCCGATAGTATCCACCTTCAGGATGCTCTTCGAGGTCGAATTGATCAATCCAGGCCTGCGCGTCAGACATACGGCAACGGGAAAGGATAGAGAGGCAGTGTGCCTTCACAACCTAGGAGGAGCCGCCTCTCCGTGCAATGCCGACCGAGTCAGCACCCAGCACACG
>CAYXAD010000049.1:0-17451 GCA_964462965.1 uncultured Salinivenus sp. | reverse complement strand
GGCGCGACACGAGTTCTTCGGTGTGGCCATCCAGGAGGCCATCTACTGTGGATGTCACCCGGTACTTCCCAACCGGCTCAGCTATCCGGAGCTGATTCCCGAGACCCATCACCGTCCGCTGCTCCACGCGCCGGTGCTGTACGAGGACGACGACGAGCTCTTCGAGGTACTGCGATCCATCCTCAACGGGGACGAACGTCCGCTTCCGCCCGAGACCCTCCGCAAGATGCCCGCCCCCTTCGATTGGGACCACCACGTGGACAACTACGACGCCCTCTTCCAGGAGGTGGCGGAGACGCGAGTGGCTCAGGCCGTTTCTTAGCTCAGGGGACGAGGGCTCGACTACCTGTTTTCCGTGCCGTGCTCGCACGGCAGTGGGAGCGTGGGGGAGCGGGAGAAGTGCTGGCTCGGCGTTTGTCTCCACCGAGTCAGTAAGTGGACTTGTTTGGAGGAAAAAATCACGAAGGAGGGAGCATCCCTCGATGTCGTAGTGGTCCGTTCCAACGTCAGTTTGAATGGATTAATAGGGTGGGAGAGGGAGCCCCTCATCAACTCATTACTCGTCAACTCGTGATGGAGGCAGAAACGACTGGTGTGGCTTATCCAAACGAAGCAACCTCATCGGTGGAACTTGAGAAAAGGACCACTCAATTGCTCCGCGCCCGCACCAGCTCAAAGCATCGCGGGGGGGCAGGCGTGCCATTGACCACGTAGGCTCGCATAGAGCCGTCCCGGTCGGCCACCACGACGATGGCGCTCTCATTTGGGTCGTAGGACTGAAACCGCGTGTCGAGCCACTGGGCCGGCAGTCGCTCTTCCTGTTCCTTGAGCCACCCGCCGTCTGCCGGACTGTACATTAGGTTGTGGGTCTTGAGCACCTCATCGAGTCGGCCTGTGGCCTGGTCCCGCTCCGTGACAACGACGGTCCCGATGCCGTGGCGCTTGAAGCCGAGGTACGACGCCGCGGCCACGTCCATCCAATGATTGGTGAGGAAGTCGTGATGAGTGTCTTCCTTCGGATCGTTGGCCAACTGGTCCTCGGGGGCCTTCACCGTGACGAGGTGCCCGTTTTCGTCGATGCGGGTGGTTCTGCGCATGGGACCCTCCGGGAGAAGCTGTGCAAGATTCGGGGCAAATCAAAAAGAAAAACGGCCCCGCAGGTTTCCCTACTGCCCCGCTTGTAGGAAGTCACGAAAAGAGTAGGCAAGGAGGCAGTTTTCACCGAGTGCAAGTCTCCAGGAGAGTACGGGAGGATGGAAGGATGGAGGTCCGACCTGAAAAGCTGGACGCTCCCGACGTCGGTCCCTCCTTAATCCTTCCTCACTTCCATACGTCCGTCCCTCCACCCCCACAGCGCGCGAGGAAAGAGCACTAGTCCATATTTTCTACGATGGCTTCGCCGAACTCGCTGCACTTGAGCAGCTCTGCACCGTCCATGTTGCGCTCGAAGTCGTACGTGACGCGCTTCTGACGGATCGTCTCCTCAAGGCCCTCGATGATGAGGTCAGCGGCTTCATCCCAGCCCATGTAGCGGAACATCATCTCACCCGAGAGAATGAGCGAGCTGGGATTGACCTTGTCCATTCCGGCATACTTCGGTGCCGTGCCGTGGGTGGCTTCGAAGAGAGCCCGCCCCGTCTCGTAGTTGATGTTGGCGCCCGGGGCGATACCGATGCCTCCGACCTGGGCCGCGAGGGCATCCGACACGTAGTCGCCGTTCAGGTTCATGGTGGCGATAACGTCGTACTCGTCGGGCCGCGTCAGGATTTGCTGCAGGAAGGCGTCGGCAATCTTGTCTTTGACCACAATCTCGCGGCCGTCATCGAGTGTGATGACCTGCCACGGGCCGCCGTCGAGGTCGTCGGAGTCGAAGTCGTCCTTGGCCACCTCGTAGCCCCAGTCGCGGAAGGCCCCTTCGGTAAACTTCATGATGTTGCCCTTGTGCACGAGCGTGACGCTTTCGTACCCTCGCTCGATGGCAAAGTTGATGGCGGACCGCACGAGCCGTTTGGATCCTTCCTCGCTGATCGGCTTGATCCCGATGGCCGTGGTCGCAGGGAAGCGCAGGGCCGTCTCTCCCATTTCGTCCATGAGGAAGTTCTTGACCTTCTCGTTCTCCTCGGTCCCCTGTCGATACTCGATGCCGGCGTAGATGTCTTCCGTGTTTTCTCGGAAGGTGACCATGTCCACTTTTTCGGGCTCCCGAACGGGGGAGGGCACGCCCTCGAAGTGCCGAACGGGACGGACGCAGGCAAAGAGATCCAGCTCCTGGCGCAGGGCAACGTTCAGCGAGCGAATTCCGCCGCCGACGGGCGTCGTGAGCGGTCCCTTGATGGCGACGAGGTACTGCCGGATGGCTTCGAAGGTGTCCTCGGGCAGCCATTCGCCGTACTTGTCCTGCGATTTTCCGCCCGCGAAGACCTCGAACCATTCAATCTTCCGATCCCCGCCGTAGGCTTTTTCGACCGCCGTGTCAAAGACAGGCTTGGCCGCATTCCAGATGTCGGGACCGGTTCCGTCTCCTTCGATGAAGGGAATGATGGGACGATCGGGCACCTCGAGGGTGTCTCCCGACTTGGTAATCGGTTCACCCTCCGCGGGGGGAGTGAGATCGTCGAGGGCGTCGGCGACGGCAGAAGTGTTGCTCATGGTCGATCAGAAGGTTTGGTCAGAGCAGATCAATAGGGAGAGAACGCATCAACCCACGGTGGGGAAAACATAAGGTAGAAGATGCGGCGGACTTCGTTTATTAGAAAACCGAAAAAAGCGATCGAATGTCGGAGGACCGGTGGGGCGGGAGTCCAAGAAACGGAAGCTTCGACATGAATAGTGAACGGAGGGGGCGCGTCCCCGGGTCGCAGAACGAAGGGAAAGTCATTAGAGAACGCCGAGAAGGTCCCGGACTTTCAGTTCCCACACTTTGAGGGCCGCTTCGCGGACAATGGCGCCACTCATCTTCGACTGTCCCTCTGTGCGCTCGGTGAAAATGATGGGCACTTCCTTCAGGGCAAAGCCGGCCCGCCAGGCGCGATAGTGCATCTCCACCTGGAACGCATATCCGTTCGAGTTGACGCGTTCGAGATCGATCGTTTCGAGGACCCTCCGGTGAAAGCATTTAAATCCGGCCGTCACGTCACTTACCGGCAGCTGCGTGATGGTTCGGGTATAGACGCCCGCTCCATACGAGAGAATGAGTCGGGTAAGCGGCCAGTTGATGACCCGCACGCCATCCACGTAGCGGGACCCAATCGCGAGGTCTGCGTCTCCTTCACGAACGGGTTCGACGAGCCGGGGAAGGTCATCGGGGTCGTGGGAGAGGTCGGCGTCCATCTCACAGATGTGGGTGAACCCCCGATCCAAGGCATACCGAAATCCCCGCAGGTACGCCGATCCCAGGCCGAGTTTTCCCGGTCGTTCGATGAGATCAATTCGATCAGGGGCGTCGTCCATGGCCGATCGGACCACATCAGCCGTGCCGTCGGTCGAATTGTCGTCGACGACTAGAACCGAAATCGGTATGGGCTGTGTGAGCACGAGGTCGAGCACCTGACCAATGTTGACGGCCTCATTATAGGTCGGAATAATGACCAGTGCATCAGTGGGAGCGTCCCCGTCGGCAAGTGAGGGCAACGATGCGAGCGAGTTGATGGAGAGGGCGAGCGAGGTTGTAGCAGAGCCTCTTTGCCTACGAGGGGGGCAAGAGGCAAAAAGGCGTCCAAAAGCTAAGCGGTGGCTCGGCAAAAGGCAACGGGACCGAAGGACCTTCGTTTTGGGAAGGGATTCAAGAGGAACTGGCTCGCTGAGCGAGGAACAACGAAACCGAGGGTCCGGCCTGAGATACAAGGGAGGGACTCTGATTGCTTCTTTGATTGCAATCAGTGATCCTGTATTTCTCTCTCCTGAACGCGTTCGGGAGGGACCTGCGCCGCTCCGGCTCGTTGTGGGACTGGGGCTTCGCTTTCTACCTTCATCTACCCTCGACTTGTGAGACATGGCTGACGACACGAACAACGCCTCCACGGCGGCTTCTTCCGATGAAGTCACGGAAACGGGGTCGCCCGCCAGTGACCAGGAGCCAAGTCCGGTATCCGGAGATGGGGAGTCCGGACAGCCAGTGATCGAGGGCCCTGCGACGCGGCAGTCGATTGACATTCCGGAGGAGACACTCGAAGAGACCGTCTCCTTCGACACCTATCCGGCGGACACCTTCGAGCACGATGCCCTGGGATTTGAGGACGAGGAGCTCCTCGATCTCCTCCACAATATGCTCCTCCAGCGCCGGTTCGAGGACCGCTGCCGACAAATGTATCAGCAGCAGAAGATTTCTGGGTTTCTGCATCTCTACATTGGTCAGGAGGCGGTTTCGACCGGGAGTGTCCGAGCCGTGAACATTGGGGAGGATTCCATTATTACGGCCTATCGTGATCACGGCATGGGCCTGGCCATGGGAATGACCCCGGAGGAATGCATGGCCGAGCTCTTTGGCAAGCGAACCGGTTGCTCAAAGGGAAAGGGAGGCTCGATGCATTTCTTCGATGCTGAAAAGAAAATGATGGGGGGGCACGCCATCGTAGGAGCTCATCTCCCGCTCGGAGCCGGGATTGCGTTCTCTCATAAATACCGGGACGACGGGAATGTCTGCCTGTGCTTCTTTGGCGATGGGGCCATGCATCAGGGGGCCTTCCGGGAGGCCTGTAACCTCGCGGGCATCTATGACCTGCCCATCGTATTCATCTGTGAGAACAACCAGTACGCCATGGGCACGGCGGTCGACCGCGTGGTGAGCAAACCCGACCTCTTCAAGCACGGCTATTCGTTCGACTTTCCCAGCTCGCTGGCCAGCGGGATGGATGTCTTCAGCGTCAACAAGGCCGTGCAGGATCACGTCGAGAAGTATGCCCGCCAGAACCAGCCGTCGCTTCTCGAGGTGCGAACCTATCGATATCAGGGCCACTCGATTACCGACCCGGCCGAGTATCGGGCCGAGGGAGAGTTGGAGGAGCGAAAGAGTGAGGACGCCATTGTGCGCCTCCAGCGATACATTACCGACCACGACATCGCCTCTGACGACGAACTCGACGAGATCGACGCCCAAGCAAAACAGGAGGTGAAGGACGCCATTGCCGCCGCGGACGACGCTCCCTTCCCCGATGAGGACGAGATCTACGACGACATCTACGTCCAGGAGGATTATCCCTTCATCGCCTGACGAATGCGGAATTCGGAGTGGGGAATGCGGAATCCTCCATTCCCTGCACCTCGCTTTTCCTCATTCACTCCACATTCCTAGTTCCACATTCCACATTCAGAAGACATGGCTACGCTGCAATTTCGTGAGGCACTTCGCGCTGCGATGACCGAGGAGATGGAGCGCGACGATGACATTTTTCTCATGGGGGAAGAGGTGGCCGAGTACAACGGCGCCTACAAAGTGAGCAAGGGAATGCTCGATCAGTTCGGTCACGACCGGGTCATCGACACACCCATTAGTGAGCTCGGGTTTGCCGGACTTGGGATTGGGGCGGCGATGAATGGGCTTCGCCCCATCATCGAGTTCATGACGTTCAATTTTTCGTTCGTGGCCTTCGATCAGGTCATCAACAATGCCCCGAACATCCGCTACATGTCTGGCGGCCAGTTCAAGGTTCCCATTGTTTTCCGCGGGCCGAATGGGGCGGCGGGCCAACTCGGCGCCACGCACTCGAACTCCACGGAAGCCCTCTATTCCAATTTCCCGGGCTTAAAAGTGGTCTCGCCCTCGATTCCGGACGACGGCAAGGGCTTGTTGAAGTCGGCCATCCGGGACGACGATCCGGTCGTCTTTCTCGAGAGCGAGCTGATGTACGGCCTGAAGGGGGACGTCAGCGAGGAGGAAGATTACACGATCCCCCTCGGAAAGGCGCGCATCGCCCGAGAAGGGGACGACGTGACCCTCGTGGCGCACAGCAAGAGCTACCACATTGCCATGGAGGCGGCCGACGAGCTCGACAAACAGGGCTACGAGGCCGAGGTCATCGATCCGCGGACCATCAAGCCCCTCGACATTGAGACGATCGTTCAGTCGGTGATGAAGACGAATCGGTGCGTCGTCATCGACGAGAGCAATCCGTTTGCCAGCGTCGCCTCCGAGGTGACGCATCAGATCCAGGATCGGGCGTTCGATTACCTCGATGCTCCCATTCTCCGGATTACGGCGCCGGACACCCCTGCTCCGTACGCCCCCAACCTCATGGAGAAGTACATGCCGGGCGTCGACGAAACGGTGACCGCCTGTCGCCGCGTCCTCTACGCCAACTAAGTTTGGAATGCGGAGTGTGGAGTGCGGAATGAAAAGCCGCTCCACATATCCGCTTCTTCCCATCCAACATTCCACATTCCCAATTCCAAAATCCGAATTCCAAGATGGCTATACCCATCGAAATGCCGAAACTGAGCGACACCATGGAAGAAGGCGTCCTCTCCTCCTGGTTGATGGAGGAAGGGGACGAGGTGTCGGCGGGGGACGTGCTCGCTCAGGTGGAGACCGACAAGGCGACCATGGACCTCGAGGCGTTCGATGAAGGGGTGTTGTTGAAAAAGGTGATCGACGAAGGCGATGCCGTCCCTATTGGCCAATTGATCGCCGTGATCGGAGAGGAAGGAGAGGACATTTCAGATCTCCTAGAAGAACAGGGGCCGACCGACGGCGGGGTCGAAGCAGAGGTGGACGAAGAGGCAGAGGAAGAACCTGATGAATCGGAGCCGACGGCGGAGCCCGTCGAGGAGCCGGCCGGCGACGGACAGCTGCGGGAGCGAACCCCCGAGCCGGTCCCGGCCGGAACGGACGCTCAGGGACGTCGCATCAAGGCGTCCCCGCTGGCTCGTCGCATTGCACAGGAGCACGACGTCGACCTCAGAGGGCTCGAGGGTTCGGGGCCGGAGGGCCGGATTGTGCGCCGAGACGTAGAGGCCCGCATCGAGGAGCGCGAGCGGGGCCCCGAGCCGCGCCCGGCCCCGGCAGAAGCCCCGGGCTACGAGCTTCCCGACGAAGAGGCGCCTTACGAGAGCGAAGACATTTCGCAGATGCGGAAAACCATCGCACGGCGCCTCGCCCAAAGCAAGTTTACGGCCCCGCACTTCTACCTCACGGTTGACATCGACGTGGAGAAGGCCGTCGAGGCGCGGCAGCACTTGAACGAAATGGCCGAGGAGCAGGGGCGCACGAAGATTTCTTTCAATGATCTCATTACCAAGGCGTGCGCCCAGGCGCTGCGAGAGCATCCGTTTGTCAATGCCTCGTACCTGCCCGACGAGGGCGAAATCCGGAAGCACAATCGGGTTCACGTCGGCATTGCCGTGGCGATTGACGAAGGGCTCATCACGCCCGTCGTTCGGGATGCCGATCGCAAAGGCCTCACCCAAATTGCCCGCGAGACGAGGGAGCTCGCCGAGCGCGCCCGCAATCGAGACCTGGAGCCGGAGGAGTTCGAGGGCGCGACCTTCACCACGAGCAACCTCGGCATGTTCGGCGTTGAAGAGTTTACGGCCATCATCAACCCGCCGAACTCGGCGATTCTTGCCATCGGGGGGATTCGGGACGTTCCCGTGGTAGAAGACGGAGAAGTCGTGCCGGGCAAACGGATGAAGGTGACGCTGTCCTGCGATCACCGGGTGGTCGATGGCGCCACGGGGGCCAAGTTCCTCAACACCGTTCGCTCGTACCTCGAGGAGCCGATGGGGCTCTTGCTCTAGGGGGTGTGCATCCTCACCTCATACGGTGTGTGTTCTCCACTTCTGGGGTGGGTTGCTGTGGAGGTGCGTGAAACGTGATTCGTGAACCGTGATACGTCCAACGTAGCACGTCTAGAGGCATCCGTTCATGACCCTTGCTCACCTCTCTGATCTTCACTTCGGTCGGATTGCCGATCCGGGAATTGTAGATGCTCTTTTGACGGAAGTGAATGAGCGGGCGGTCGATCTGGTGGTGCTCAGTGGCGATCTCACCCAACGGGCCCGGCCCGAGGAGTTTGAAGCCGCGCAATCGTTGCTTCAGGCTTTCGAGCCCCCGACGCTCGTCGTGCCGGGGAATCATGACGTCTATCCCTGGTGGCGGCCCTACCGGCGGCTCCGAACGCCGCTCCGTCGATATCGACAGTACATCACCGACACCCTGGCGCCTCGGTTTGAAACAGAGAGCGGCGCCGTGCTCGGGCTTACCTCGGCCTACGGGGCCACCATCAAGGGAGGGCGCATCGGGCCGGCCGATCGCGCCGAGATTGCGGAATACTTTGGAGAGGTGGAGGCGAGCAGGTTCAAGGTTCTCGTGCTTCATCACCACCTCACGAAGATTCAAAGCCTCGGCCCTCACGACGTGGCGCGTCAGGCCCAAAAGGCGCTCGATACGGCTGCAGACGTCGGGGTAAGTCTCATTCTCTGTGGACACCTCCACATCTCTCACATCGAGCCGCTCGAGATCATTCCGGGCGAGCACCGCATGGTGATTGCCAGTGCGGGGACCGCCACGAGCAACCGGTGGCGAGGATCGGAGGGACCTACCAACTTCTACAATCTCATTACCGTCGAGGAGGATGCGTTCACCATCGAAGAGCGGCGGTTTGTGCGGGGCGAAAACCGGTTCGATCGAGATGGAGTGACGACGTTTGACCGACGGATCCCGGCTACGCCGTCTTCTGGGGACGACTAATCTTTGCCTCGGGCCGCGAGAGTCGCTGGAGGCCCGCTCCTTTTCCGGGCTAAACTCGGGGGGCTCAATGTCCCGCAGTTTCCCGCTTTTTCCATGCGGCTCAGATGGGCCCAGAGCCCAAAGACGGGAAAACGATGCTTCTGTCCACTGCAATCGGGAGCCGAGGAAATGAAAAGTGAACGCAGTCTTGCCCCTGAAGGTAGCCCCCCTGGTCTTTCTAGTTTCCGTGGAATTTCTTCCCTCCTCGTGCAGGAGCGAACACGTGCAGAAGCCCGGGCGTTCTTCTCCTCTGTGTGGTCGGAATTTGTCGACCCAGCGTTGCTTTGCTCACGAAAATGGTCTGCGTGCATGCCGACGACTCAGACGACCGAGATCAATCAGCTGATCAGTCCGGAGCACATACGCATTGGTCTTCCCGGGACCGAGAAGGAGGAAGTGATCAATGCGCTCGTGGATGTTCTGGAGGGCCACGAGGCCATCAGTAGTGTGGAAGCCGTACGCAAGGCCATCTTCGAACGAGAAGAGATGATGTCGACGGGGGTCGGGAAAGGGTTGGGGCTTCCCCATGCCAAGACCCCGGCCGCTACAGAAACCGTTGCTGCGTTTGCCACCACGGAAGACCCGGTCGACTTCGGCGCCATCGACGATGAGCCCGTTCGTTTGCTTCTCCTTCTCGTAGGGCCCGAAGAACACAAGTCACAACACATCAAGATTCTGGGGCGAATTTCACGCCTCGTGAGCCGCGACTCCCTCCGGGAACGTCTCGTAACGGCGGACACCCCGGACGCCATCGTCGAGCTTCTTCGGGAGGGGGAAGCGGAGCTTCGCAGTTAAGCGCATCCCTCGGTCCACCGTTTCACTGAATTTCTTTTCGCTCGTGAGTACGTCCTTCCAAAACATCAAGGGTACCTTCGACATCCTGCCGGATGCTTACACGGACGAGGGCGGGACCCGCATTGCAAGTAGTGCCGAATGGCACCACGTCGAAGACACCGTTCGCCAAGTGATGCAGCGCTTTAACCTCGAGGAAATTCGCACGCCCGTCTTGGAACCGACGGAGCTCGTGGCGCGAGGAGTCGGGGAAGGCACCGACATTGTGCAGAAAGAAATGTTTGCCTTCGAGCGGGCCGGGACCCACTACGTGCTTCGGCCGGAGATCACGGCTCCGGTGGTGCGGTCGTTTCTCCAGCATCACCTCGACCAGCGCGGCGGGGTCCAGAAGCTGTTTTACATCGGCCCCTGCTTTCGCGCCGAACAGCCTCAGAAAGGCCGCTATCGGCAGTTTCACCAGTTCGGCATCGAGATCTTGGGGGCCGACGATGCCCGGGCGGATGCCGAAACGATCGCGGTCATGGAGGCCGTGTATCGAGCCCTCGGCGTTACGGACACGCGATTGCGCATTAATACGCTCGGGACCCCGGATCGACGGGAGCAGTACGTCGACGCCCTGCGCGACTTTCTGGAGCCGTATGCCGACGAGCTGTCGGAGACCAGTCGGAAGCGGCTGGAACGAAACCCCCTCCGCGTTCTCGACACCAAGCTCGACCACGAACAGGAGATCCTGCGGGATGCGCCCGTGCTTCTCGACTACGTCAACGACGAAAGTCGTGCCCAATACGAGCAGGTCAAGGGCCTGCTCGAGGATCTCGGCATCGACTACGAGGAAGACCCGCATCTCGTGCGGGGGCTCGATTACTACACCGAAACGACGTTTGAGCTGGAAAGCCCCGACCTGGGGGCTCAGAGTGCCCTCGCCGGCGGGGGGCGCTATGATCGGTTGGCCGAAGTGCTGGGGAGTGACGAGCGCGTTCCGGCGGTCGGATTCGCGGCGGGGATGGAGCGGCTCTTCCTGGCCCTGGACGCGGCCCAGGTCGAATTGCCGGACACTGCCACTCCAGACGTGTTCATCGCCGCCCTCGGCGACGAGGCCGAGGCGTGGGTGTTTCAGGTCACACAGGAGCTACGTCGGGAGGGGCTCCACGTCGCACACGACCTCAAGGGCCGTTCGCTCAAGGCCCAAATGCGGGAGGCAAATCGCCAGAATGCCCCGTATACGATTATCATTGGCGGAAATGAGCTCGAAGCCGAGGCGGCGGCGGTCAAAGAGATGAAAAGCGGGGAGCAGGCGGAGGTCCCGTTTGCAGACCTCGCTGAGTATCTGAAACAGGCGAAAGACAACAGCCGGCCAGAGGTTGAAGCTTGACAGTTGCCGGATTACACGACCCGTTGTCGATCGTTGAGAAACGCTCACTTCTTTTCTCCCTGGTGTAGGACTGAGCGGTCGTTGGCTCGGGGACTTTCGGCAAGGGGTCGGGCGGACCAGGGATTGACTCCCCATTCCCAATTTTCATTTCCTCAATCCGATGTATCCTCGGCTCAGCGATCTCTTCCACGACCTCTTCGGCCTCGAGCTTCCGTTTCCCATCTACTCGTTTGGGGCGATGGTGGCCGTGGCAATCCTCGTGGGCGCGTGGCTTGCGGCGCGGGAGCTCGATCGCCTCTACGCAGCCGGGCAGATCGGTGGGGTCCAGGTCAAGCGAGAGAAAGGGCGAGGGACGAAAGAGGTGAGCCCTTCCGTCCTGACAGGGACCCTTGCGCTTATCGCTGCCGGCATGGGAATCGTCGGGGCCAAGCTGTTCCACATCCTGGAAAATCCGGGTCCCTTTATGCTCGATCCGATGGGGATGATCTTCTCTTCGGGCGGCCTCACCTTCTACGGGGGGCTCCTCGTGGCTGCCGGATCAATCGTGTGGTATCTCCGCCGGTACGACCTTTCTGTGCCTCGGGTCGCCGACGCGGCCGCTCCGGGGCTCATGCTCGCCTACGGCATTGGGCGAATCGGCTGCCACCTGGCGGGGGATGGCGATTGGGGCATTGCCGCCGATCTCGCGGCCAAGCCGGGCTGGCTCCCCACGTGGCTTTGGGCCGAAACGTATCCGAATGCCATCATCGGCGCGCCCGCCCAGCCGGTCTACCCGACCCCGATCTACGAATTCCTCGCGGCCGTTCTTCTCTTTGGCCTTCTCTGGGGGCTTCGAAACCATCCGTTCCGCGGGGGCTGGCTCTTTAGCCTCTATCTCGTCTTCAACGGGGTGGAGCGCTTCTTCATCGAGAAGATTCGCATCAACAATACATTCGATCTCTTCGGTCTCGAGGTGACGCAGGCCGAGGTGCTCTCTACGCTTCTGGTGATTGGCGGACTCGTTGGGCTTTACTATACCTGGGAACGGTCTGTGTCACGTGAGACGATTAAGGGACAACAGAGGGCAGCGTCCGTTGAGAGTTGAACGACTACTTTCTTGGAAGAGGAGGCTCAGTCGGGAAATATAGAGAAACCCTGATGGCTGAATGCCACCAGGGTATTCTCTTTTCCGAGCGAAATGTCGGGGAGGGTTACTCAAGACCCTGAACTTCAACCTCTACAGGTTCCTGCGTAACAACCGAATGCGTGGCGGCCGTGGAAAGTGTCTCCTTAATTTCTGCGGTCGAGGCATCGTCTTGAATAGTCAGATCGAGACCGTCTGAACCGGGCGAAATGTCGGACATTCCCCCCTCGGCGGCACAGGTCACCGTTACTGACTGGGGAAGAAACAAGTTCAAGGTGATTCCACCGACGAGACCGTTTATAAAGCTAATCTCACGCTCGGCGGAGGCAATACCATTCTGGCATTCGTCAGAAACATCCACTGTGGCGGGCACGATGCCGTAGATGAATGAAGGAGCAAATGATTCTTCGACCACTGTATTTCCAGGGGCCTTGCCTGTCGTTACCTGCGCCTGATAACAGCCAGAGAGCAGAAGGCAGGCGGAGAACAAAAGAGGAAGAGCGTAGCGCATGATATGTGGAGGGATTAGACTACAATTGAGAAAGTGGGTAGACTGATCGCGGGATGAAATCTCCCGGTCGGAGGCATCTAGGGAAGTAGGCACGTTATTTTTCCTCCGTAGATTGCTCAAAGGAGGCGTTGTCTGAAGGGGATGAGGCCTCTGTTTTCAACTCATCTGTGAGATTCATTGAGGGCGAGGAAGCCGATGACGTCGCACCACTAGCACACGTCGCTGTGAATTGCTGCGGACTGTAGAGACTAAATGTGGCTCCCTGTGCAATTCCCTGAACGAAGGTCTGCTGGAATTCAACTTCAGAGACCCCAGCCTCTCCACATACCGCCTCGGTGTTTAACGGAGCATTTACAGGAGGAACGAGCCCATAGACAAAGCCATGTGCCCAAGCAAGCTCAGCTTCCTGATTTGAGGGAGATTGGTTGGTGACGATGTTTGTTTTTAGGCAGCCTGAGAGAATGAGGCCACAGCTTAAGAGCAGAATGACAAGATAGAAACGATTCATCGATGAGTAATGAGTTTGTCAAAATGAAAATCCGACTGCTCTCTATTTAAAGGATACTTCGGGAAAAGTAAAAAAGATGGAATATGTTTAATCTCTCACATTTGGGCGCTACCATAAAAAATTTATGGGGTAAATCCTCAGTGTAGGGGGGCAGGCTTTCGGAGCCGTACTTCCACCTCGAGGTTGATTTTGGAATACGAAGAGGCCGGCGAAATCCCCTTATAAAGAAGTATCTAGCTTTCCATTCCTCGACGATTCTGTATTCTGCACATTCACCTCTGCTATTTTGATACGAAAAGTATTTCTCAGCTACCGATCGGGTGTCGCGCTCTTCTTTCTCGTCCTGGCAGGGGCTTTAATCGGCTGTTCCAGAGGTCCCGGTTCAGGGGAAGGGGAACCGTATCGAATCATGACCTACAACATCGAAGACGTGCGGACGAACGACTTGCGTCGGGACGATCACCCTCGCCTCCAGCGGGCGGCGGCTCGCATTCAGCATCTCGCCCCCGACATTTTGCTGCTGAACGAGATCACCTACGACCAGCCTGGGGCGCCCGGCTACGAGGAAGGGGCCCCGGAAGGACAGAACGGGCGCCGTTTTGCCGAGCGCTATCTCGCGACGCCCCAAGCGGATACGCTCGCGGGACAGTCCTACGAGGCCGTGATGCTTCCCGTCAATACGGGGCTCGCGAGTGGGTTTGACCTCGACAACAATGGATCGGTCGTGACCGAGATCCCGGAGGTCCCTGCACCGTCCCCGGATGGAGAGGTCGCGCCCCAGACGGAGGAGGGCCGTGCGTATGGCGGCGATGCCTGGGGATTCGGCATGTTTCCCGGGCAATATGGAATGGCCCTGCTGGTGCACGAGGACCTGGAGGTTCTCCGCGATTCCATTCGGACGTTTCGTCTCCTGCGATGGTCGGAGATGCCCAATGCTGCAGAGCCCGTCGACTCGACCACGGGTGAACCGTGGTACTCCTCCGACGAGTGGAACGCCATGCGCCTGTCTTCGAAAAGTCACTGGGACGTGCCCATTCGACTGCCCGACGGGACCGTCATTCACGTCTTGGCGAGTCATCCGACCCCGCCGGCCTTTGACGGGCCCGCTCGCCGAAACGCCCGGCGCAATCACGACGAAATTCGACTGTGGTCGGACTATCTGGACGGGGCCTCGTACATCGAGGACGACTCGAGTCGGGCGGGCGGGTTGCCGGACGAGTCCTCCTTTGTCGTGATGGGGGATCTCAACGCCGACCCCGACGATTCGGATGCGTTTCGAGATGCGATTCGAGACCTGCTTGGTCACCCGCGGGTGCAAGGGCAGGAATCCCCCATGGCTTCCGCCGCGGGACAGGATGCCTTTCCCGACCTGGATCCCGACGACACCGCTCGGTGGGGGCGTCGGGTCGACTACGTGCTCCCCTCGACCGATCTTTCTGTGGACCGAAGGGGCGTTTGGCGCCCTACTTCGCGGGATACCATCGACGTCCCCGTCAGCGATCACTTTCCGGTGTGGGTTGACGTTTCAGTGGGGGAGTAGGGTGGGGGAAAGGAGAGCGATTTCGATGGGTAAATAACCCTGGCTGCTTGTAACAGTGTGGGGTGCACGGTGGAGCGGAAGAGCATGCAAGGAGGACAGACGCTGTAGTAGAAGTGGAACTTCTTCGGTTTTCCCCGTCGACCGACTACGAAAGGTGCGTCGATTGCTTTGTGTCCCGAGGACGTTGGGCTCACTGAAGAAACCTACCCGTTCGGTCAACCTAAGGACATCGTCCCTCCTGTAGACCAATGCTTTCAATTTATGGACTGGATACAGCGAACCGTTACCCTCGAGCCCAAGCCCCGGGGGTTTCACCTCGTGACCGACGAAGTGATGCGGCAGATCCCCGAGGTGGACGACGTACGTGTGGGCATCATGCACGTCTTTATCCAGCACACGTCTGCGTCGCTCACGATTAACGAGAGTGCGAGCCCCGACGTGCGCGGCGACATGGAGCGACATTTCAACGAGATGGTGCCCGAGAATCAACCGTACTACGAGCACACCCTCGAGGGATCCGACGACATGCCTGCACACATCAAGGCATCGCTTCTCGACACCAGCCTCTCTATCCCAATTGAGGAGGGACGACCGGCGTTCGGGACCTGGCAGGGCATCTACTTGAACGAGCACAGAGACCGCGGCGGTCGACGCTCGTTGGTGGTGACCATCTACGGCGAGTGGGCATAGAAGCGCTCTGCGCCTTGGCTTTCCATTTCTTCTAGACGTGACACTTCCTTCCTCGGATCGGCATGAGCACACTCGCCCGATGTAGTTTCGTGATCTTTCTCTTGACGTGGGGCTCCGTGGCCGGCGCCGGTGCCCAGGATCCGTCCCCGCCCGTGCCTGCTCAGGATACGGTTGCCCTCCCGGATACAGCGGTGGCCGCCGACTCGACCCTGGAGGCCCGCCTCCAGGCCATTTTTCGGCAGGTCGACGACTTTCAAGGGATCGAGGTGAGCGTACAACACGGGGTCGCCCACCTTCGGGGCACAGTCGTGCAGCCGCAGCACGCAACCGACGCCGCCGAGCTCGCCGGCCAGTTTGAGGGCATCCTCTACGTAAACAACGAGATCACTGCGGAGACGGACTTGTCCGACCGGGTTACCCCCGCCGTCTCACGCCTGCAGAACTACGGCTCGGCGTTCGTTCAATTTCTGCCGGTGGTGCTCATTGCACTGCTCGTGGTCCTGTTAACCGTTGGCCTCGCTCGATGGATTGGTTCCTGGCAGATGACCGAGCGGTTTCGGCTCAGTCCGCTTGCCTGGGGACTCGTCCAACGGGTCATCCAGACGGCTGTGGCGCTCATTGGACTCGTGGTGACATTCGACCTGCTCGGGATCACGTCCCTGGTGGGCGCCTTGCTCGGGACGGCCGGCGTTGCCGGGCTCATCATCGGCTTTGCCTTTCAGAACATCATTGAAAACTATCTGGCCGGTGTGCTCCTGAGTCTTCGTCAGCCCTTTCGTGTGAATGACGTCGTCTCCATTGCCGATCACGAGGGCCGAGTGATCCGTCTCACATCCCGCGAGGTGGTTCTGCTTACGTTCGACGGCAACCACGTGCGGTTGCCCAATGCGACGGTGTTCAAGAGCGCACTTGTGAACTACACCTTGAATCCGCGGCGGCTCTTCTTCTTTGACGTTGGGATCGGTGTCGATGAAGACCTGGCTCGGGTTCAGCAGGCTGGGGTAGACACGCTCGATGCGATGAACGGGGTCCTGGGAGAACCGCCGCCGTTCGCACGGGTCCAGGAGATTGGCGACTCGAATGTGGTCGTCCGCTTTCACGCCTGGGTCGATCAGGAGAGTGCCGACTTCTTCAAGGTCAAGAGCGAGGCCATTCGGCTCGTGAAGCAGGCCCTCGAAGAAGCCGGGGTCGAGATGCCAGAGCCGACCTATCGCTTGCAGGTCTACGAGGCCGGAGAGGCCCCGCCCCCAGCCCCCCGGACTGCCAGGCCGCCGGCCGGCGAGGAGGCATCTACCATCGACGTGGTCCCCGAGCGGAAGTTGGAGCAGCAGGTGGAGGAGGATCTGGAGGCCTCCGAGGAGGAGAACCTGCTGGATGAGTAGTATCAACTCCGCAGGCTTCGTTGAGGGATGGATGTGTGGAAGGATGGAAGCATGGATGCAATATACATCCATCCGTTCATCCTTTCAGACATCCATTCATAGATCAGGGTCCGGGACAGGCTCCATCCTGGAGCTTACGGAGTTGGTATAATGGAGTCAGAAACAGTCTGATGCAGAGAGATGAACAGAGACGGCCGACCGCCGACTGCGGTCCGCGGTCAGCCCAGTCCCCAGAGGGCAGACGTGCTCCACTATTCCCGTTCCAGCACCAACGCGCCCAGCGGCGGGAGCGTAAGCGTGATGGAGTCGGGACGACCGTGCTGCGGGGTGGGCTCGCTCTCGATGGCGCCGTTGTTGCCGACGTTGCTGCCCTCGTAGATCTCGCTGTCGCTGTTCAGTCGCTCGTGCCACACTCCCTCCTCGGGCACGCCCACGCGGTAGTTTTCCCGGACCATAGGGGTAAAATTCAGGATGAAGAGGAGCGATCGGTCGCCCCCCGCCCGTCGGTAGCACAGCACACTGTTCTCGCGGTCGTCGTAGGAGATCCACTCGAATCCACGTTCACCGTCGTTCCAGAGAGCCGGATTTGAGGTGTAGAGCTCGTTGAGGTCGCTGAGCCACGACATAATGCCCCGGTGCAGGGCCTCATCGGTCAGCCACCACTCTAGCTCCTGATCGTGATTCCATTCGTGGTACTGCCCGAACTCGCTGCCCATGAAGAGGAGCTTCTTGCCGGGGTGTCCGAACATGTGGGCGAAGAGGAGCCGCAGGTTGGCGGCCTTCTGCCAGTCGTCGCCGGGCATCTTGCCCC
>CAYXAD010000048.1:0-18079 GCA_964462965.1 uncultured Salinivenus sp. | reverse complement strand
ACTGAGCTACCACGCCGAAATTACCATCAAGTTGTACCGTCGAGGTCGCATCTTGTGTTTCCCAACCGCCGTGAAGAAGTAGTGGACGTGCCAAACGGCAGGCGTTTACGGATCGAATCAGGAAGCAGATTCAAGAACAGCCGGATGAGAACGCCCGCTGGGTGCTCACGTCCACTGGATCAGTTGAGATGATCCACGTGCCGGAGCGTCGTAGGGTCCATCAAGCGGTTGATTTCATATTGGAGAATGTCGCGCAGGTGCCATCCTTCTGGCAGTTCGCCTTCAGTGACTTCCACAAAGAGAGTGATTCGTCCCCGGGTGGCACGCAGCGCTCGTTTGTGGGTGCCGTCGTCTGCGGGCTGATACGCTTCGAAGGTGAATCCACGGTAGGCCTCCATAAGTAGCAAGAATACGTTGGTGAAGGGCCTGTAGGCCCCAGTGGTCAAGAGATTGTTCGCACGAAGGGGCCGGATTCATGTTCAGGGCACGCATCAAAGCGGCGATGAAATGAGCGCATCGGTGGGAGAGGGCCGCCTTGTCACCGTCGGTCCTGAATGCTACCTTGACGTCGGTATAACTGCTATCCCCACTGAAATCCGTTGGTTGCACGCATGGGCTGGAGTTCCATCCTCGATCAGAAACGAGTCGTCCAGACGCTGCGTCGAGCCCTGGCGCAGGGACGAGTGGCCCATGCATATCTTCTTCACGGCCCGGACGGGGTTGGCAAGCGAGCCGTGGCCCTCGAACTGGCCCGGGCCCTGGAATGCACCGAGCAAGACGACGAGGCGTGTGACGAGTGTACAGCCTGTCGAAAAACCCGTCGCATGGTGCATCCAGACGTCCACATTCTATTTCCCTATCCGAAGGGGACCGATGAATCCGATGTGGCAGAGCGCATTCAGCGGCTCGGAGACAACCCGTATGCGGCTGTTGACTTCGTTCGGCGTCCGTCGCTCTCAGATCCCTCTGAGACGTCGAACAAGCAGGTGATGTACCACCTGCACCGGGTGGAGGACGATCTTGTGCAGCCGGCAAGTTATCGTCCAGGCGAGGGAGAGTACAAGGTGTTTCTCGTGACGGACGCCGAGCTCATGAACGAGAAGGCGGCCAACACCTTTTTGAAGGTTCTTGAGGAGCCCCCGCCACAGACCGTCTTCTTGTTGACCACGAGCCGACCGGAGCAGCTTTTGCCCACCATTGTGTCGCGCTGCCAGCGCCTGCGCTTTGATCCGCTCCTCCCCGAGACGATTGAGACGGCGCTCGTCGAGCGGGACGGCATCGACGCCGACGCGGCGGCGATGCTTGCTCGCATGGCGGACGGCTCGTACAGCCACGCGCTCGATTTGGCCCGGAACGAGGACCTCATGACCAGTCGGGAACTCGTGCTTGACTACTTCCGGGCTGCCTACACGCAGAAGGTCGAGTCCCTCACGAGCTGCATTCAGGAGATCAAGAGCCAAGGGCGCGAGCGGGTAAAGAGCGTGCTCCGCCTTATGCTCCGATGGGTCCGCGATTTGCTGCTGTACCGAACGCTCGGCGACGAAGCCCCGCTCGTAAATGTGGATCAGGCCGACGCCGTGGCCCGCTTCTGTAGAAATCTTCCCGATGCTGATCTCGAGGCCATGGTGACGCTCGTGGAGGAGGCGATGGAGATGACCGAGCGAAACGTTCGCCTGTCGCTCGTACTGACGACTCTCTCTCAGCAGCTGGCGCGAGCGATGCGAGGACACGAGGTGGATCGACTCTACGTGCCGCTGCCGGAGGCCGAACTGGAAGCTCTCGGCGCCTCCTAATTGCTCATTGCCTCCGACGAGAAGGTCCGTCGACGAATCGCAGAACCTTCTATGTTTTTTTCTTTCTCAGACCCTCCGTTGCTTTCCCACGCCTGTCAGCTGCCACAGCGCACCCTGTGGTTTGGGCGGGCGCGGCTGTACGAAGATCGGGTATGCATTCAGGGCTGGACGTGGTCGGGGGGCTATCGAAAAATTATTCCGCTGGAGCGCATTGATCGAGTGCAGTGGCTGGCTGTGGTCGACGACGTGAACTTTGTGTTGCACCTCGAGAACGGGCGGTCGGTCCCTTTTCAGCTCCTCCAGGGGGCAGGCACCTGGAACGTGAAGCTCCATGGGTTACTGGATCAACGCCTGCCGGCACATCAGCCCCTACCAAACGTTCCACAGTCGGAGCAAGTGTTTCGGTGAGGATCCGTGTTCAGCTCTTCGGATTCACAACTCCTGACTTATGCCACTGGAATGGATACGACGGCTTTTGCTAGGAGGAGGACTGTTGCTTCTCTGTGGGCTCGTTTCCACGAGCTCCGCCCAAGTGGGCCCGCAGGGGAAGGATTTGGAGGATTCGTTGGAGGCGGCCGATGAGCTGCGTGAGCAACGGCAGTTCCGAGAGGCGCTCAGTCAGCTCAGTACGCTTCGGAACGACCATCCGGAAAACGTCGACGTTCTCCGGCGGCTCGCTTTTGTCTGGGCCGATCTCGGCAAGGCGGCCGACGACCTCCAGCAGCGAAAAAATTTCTATGTAAAGGCCCTCTCCCACGCACAGGACGCCCTTTCGGCAGATTCCACGAGTGCGTGGGCACACTTGGCGGTCGCCATGGCGGAGGGACGGGTCGCATTAAACGTAGGGACCCAGGAACGCGTTGAGCGCTCCCGAGCGGTGAAGCACCATGCCGATCGGGCCATCGACCTCGATTCCACCTTGGCCGGGGCCTATCACGTTCGGGGGCGCTGGCATCGAGAAGTCGCGAGTCTCGGGTTTTTTCAGCGCGCCCTCCTCCGGACGGTGTACGGGGGGCTTCCGGACGCCTCGTACGAGCAGGCCGTTCGTGATTTTCAGCGGGCCATCGAGCTGGAAAAGCGAACCTTTCACCACCTCGAGCTCGGCAAAACGTACATCCAGATGGGGCGCACCGACGCTGCGCGGCGAGAGTTGAAGACGTGCCTGCAGCTCTCGGGGTCTGATCCGTTCGCTCCGGAGTACAAACAGGAAGCGCAGACCCTGCTGGACGAACTGGACTGAGGTCCGTTCAGATGGCCCGTTCGGGGAGGGGCTCGAAGGGAGGAGGGATAGAAAATAGGGGACTGGAACGTCATCGGGGGAGGGGCAATGACAGTGGACAGTGTGTTTTCCGTAAGGCCCTTCATATCATGCCCTACTCTGCTGAAATTAGCCGCCAGCAGCCCACCGCTTTTCTTTTTCTGCTCGACCAGTCTGCGTCGATGCAGGATCCATTCGGAGGGGCTGAGAAGAAGGGGGACGCGGCCCCCAGCAAGTCTAGGGTGTTGGCCGATACGGTCAATCGCCTTCTCCAGAATCTCGTGCTCCGATGTGCCAAGGAGGAGGGCGTCCGCGACTATTTTCACGTCGGCGTCATCGGGTACGGAGAGCGGGTTCAGCGGCTGGTGCAGCCGACCGAAGAGTTCGAGACCGGGACGGGGCTCGTTCCCATCAGTCACCTGGCCGAGCGACCGCAGCGGATGGAGCAACAGGTCAAGACCGTAGAGGGGGCAGACGGGGAACCCACTGAGCGACGCGTGAAGATGCCCATTTGGTTCGATCCCCACGCCAAAAATGGGACCCCCATGTGTCAAGCCCTGGACCTTGCTGCTCAGGCCGTTCGTGACTGGATTGATCGGCATCCAAGCAGCTTTCCCCCCGTGGTCATCAACGTGACCGACGGGGAAGCTACGGACGGGAATCCGCTCCGCTACGCCCAGCAGCTCCGTTCTTTTGCAACGGATGACGGCGAGGTCCTCCTTTTTAACGTGCACCTCTCCGAGTCTGAAGAGCCCCCCGTCGAGCTCCCATCGAGCCGGGCCGAGCTTCCGTCGGAGGACGAGTACGCCGAGGACCTCTTTCAGATGTCGAGCCGTCTGCCCTTTTCCATGCGCTCGGCCGCCGAGCAGGAGGGCTACGACGTCACCTTGGACACGCGAGGGTTCGTGTTCAATGCCAACCCTGTGGCCCTCGTCACCTTTCTGGAAATTGGGACGCGTCCCAGCAACCTGCGATAGTGTCCTCGGAGTTTTAGCGATCGAATGTCAATCCCCCATGAGCAAGATGCCCTCCGTCGTATCCCGCGTGCTCACCGTGCCCAAGGCCGGGGCGGAGGAGGACGAGAACGAGGACGCAGCGGCCGTCTGGACCACCTCGTGGCCGGTGCGTGCGGCGGTGGCCGATGGGGCGACGGAGTCGATGTTCGCCAAACAATGGGCCGAAACCCTCGTCAAGGGCCTGGGGGCCCTCGACCTCACTCCATCGGCTCTCACCGACACACTTCCCGACTGGCGAGCGGAATGGCAGGCGGCCGTCGAACAGGCGGAGCCGTTGCCCTGGTACGCCACGGCGAAAGCCGACGAAGGGACGTTTGCGACGCTCTTGGGGCTGGAAGTTCGTTCCGACGGGGAGTGGGACGCCCTGGCCGTCGGCGACTGCACGTTGCTTCACGTGCATCAGGGACGGCTCGAGACGGCCTGGCCCCACGGAACGTCCGACGCTTTTTCGAATCGACCGTCGCTGCTGTCGACGCTTCCCGACCGGAACGTTCCCACCCCCGATGCCACCACAGGCACGTGGCACGTCGGGGACGCCTTTCTCCTCGCGACCGACGCTGTGGCTGAATGGTTGATCGAGACGGATCCCGTCGCCGCCCGCGCCTGGGATGCGCAGGAGTTTTCGGAAGCCGTAGAGGCGGCCCGCTCCAACGGCTCTCTGCGCAATGACGACAGCACCCTCGTCGTCCTCGAGCTGACGGAAGGGGACGGATGAGGGCGTCCCGGCTCATCAATCGCGTCGGACGCTCCGTATAACTCTTCTGCCGGGTCGCGCGCTCGCGACCATGCACATGCGTTCGTTCATCCGATCTCAGTGGCGAATGGCGGACTACCCGACTCCCAGCGACTATCAGGAAGCCCTTCAGGTGCCCGAGACGGCCTTCAAAGACGCGGAGCTCCAGACGGCCACCCCGCGCACCAATGTACTGGGACTGCCGCAGCCCATCACGGGGGCATTTGCGGCGGTGTTCCCGATGACGACGGAGGCCGGAGAGCGATATGCCGTCAAGTGCTTTTTGGCCGAAAAACCAGACCAGCAGGCGCGCTATGACGCAGTGGCCGACGGTCTGAACGATCTCGATCACGAGGCCCTGCTCGGGTTCGAGTATCAATCGACCGGGATTCGCGTCGGCGATACCGAGTATCCGCTCCTCAAGATGGAGTGGGCCGAAGGGACGGTCCTAAACCGATTCGTCGAAGAGCATCTCGACGCCCCTGAGGTCCTCGAGCGACTGGCCGACGCATGGGCGGGGCTCATGAACGACCTCGAGGCCCTCGACCTGGCTCACGGCGATCTGCAACACGGGAACGTTCTCGTGGAAGAGGACGACTCGCTCCACCTCGTCGATTACGACACGATGTACGTTCCTGCCCTCGAGGGATGGGCCAGCGCGGAGGTCGGCCACCGCAACTATCAGCACCCCGACCGCACGGACGCAGACTTCGGGCCCTATCTCGATCGCTTTGCTGGCCTCGTGATTTACACGGCGCTTCGGGCCTGTGCCGTGCAGCCGGACCTCTGGGGGCGGTATGATACGGGAGAGAATCTGCTCTTTCGGGATGTCGACTTCTACACTCCCGACCAGTCGCCCCTGCTGAATGACCTCGCGGAGATCACACCGTTGAGCGATCTTGCCGAAGCGCTCCGGACCGCCTGTTACGTGGAGCCGGCCGATGTTCCCCCTCTCGAGGCCGTGCGGCAGGGACGACTGGAACCCAGCCAGTGGACCGTTTCACGTTCCAGGCGTCGCCGAGGACGCAAGCAGAGCGACCGAGAGCCGTTGGCCCGCTGGTTTCTTCCCGGAACTGTGGGCACGGGCGCCTTCGCTCTTGCCCTTGCGAGTGTTGGATCTCCCCTCGCGGGCCTCAGTGTGCTGCTGGGGATGGGCGTTCTCGGAGGAGTGCTGGTGACGACGCGGTACCGACGTCTCTCGATGGTCCGGCGACGTCGCCGCCTCGAACAGGAAGCAGAGCGCTTTTCGGAGGCCATCCACGCCTTAAAGCGGGAGAAAGAGAGCCTACGGGAGAAGCGCCGGGCCCTCCTCGACTCGATGGACGAACGGCGGGAGAAGCGACTTGAGGAGCTTCAAGAAGAGGCCCTGCAGGATCGGCTCAAGCATCACTTTATCGGAGAGGTGCGCGACGTGGACGGTCTCACCCACAAACACGTTGTCCGGCTCAAGGCAGCCAACGTCCGAACCGCGTATGAGGCCACGCCGGAAGCCATCGATGACGTTCGACGGATCAGCGACGAGGCCCGCGCCCAGCTCAAAATGTGGCGTGCGGCCCTGGTGCAGGAGTACGAGGATGACGTTCCGGAGACGCTTTCGCCGGCGGAGGAGCGGCGGCTGCAGCGGTACGTCGAGCACCGAGTGGAGAACATCGACGAGCAACTGACCCGGATCCGAGAAAAGATCCAGGTACAAGAGGTGGAACGGGACCGTGTCCGTGAGCGCCTCGACGAGATGCCCACCCTTTCGATCGGCCGTTACCTCCGATATCTGCTGCGCCTCGACTCTCTGCCGGAGCGAGAAGAGCGATCAACTGCACCGACGAGGGAGGAGAGCCCCAAAGAGGCGTCGGTGCCCTCTCCTCTTCCTGAACCGAAGGACCAAGACCGGCCCTGGTGGCACCGCGCTGGGTAGAGCGTCGATCCGAGGGGAAAGGGGGAGGAGAAAGAGAGTGCGCTCGTCAATTCGCGACTGTCACGAGGGCGAAAGGGCTCGTCCTCATGAATGGAACCCTCTGGCGACTCGTCGGAATTGAAGAGATTAGTCCTCGTCCCAGAGGTCTTCGAGATCCTCGATGGTGGTGTCCGAAGGTTCTTCAGGTGGAGTATCTCCGCGGACGAGAGCGAGAATGGCAGAGTGGGGGACGATGAGGTAGTTCGCCTCATCGTAGCGCAAGTCAATGGCTTCACTTTGCAAGAAGAACGCGTAATCCCCCGTTTCTGCCTGGAGCGGAAGGTAACGGACGGGTGTTTTTGACTCCTTCCAGGTTTCGCTCTCGCTGTACTCGGGATTCTGCGTGAGATAGCCGGGTCACGTTTTCACGACGCGACCTCCCAGCACGTCTTCCTGTTGGGAGACGGAGGCGGGAAGAACGAGTCCTGCTTCCGTGGTTTCTTCACTTGTTTGAGGGTCAATGAGGACGCGATCACCAACGACGATCAGCTCCGCCATAGAGTCAAGCACGTAGTCGTGAGGGAGAAAGGCGTGACCTTAAATTCGCGACGACAGCCCAAACGAGACCAGTCTGGACAGGTTCACCCTCACCGGAAGTTTCCACAAAACGCACACGAGCCCTGTCCTTCCCGGGTAGGAAGTGTCAGGGGGGTAATGCCAGACAGGATTGGCTTCAAACGAAGTGAAAAACGACGTACACGAGAAGCCCGACGAGTCCTGCAGCGACGGCCATGAGCCGGATCATTCGATCAACCGGATTTTCCATGGTGGTGGGGAGTAGGTGTAAGCCAAAGGAGAAGGAGATTGTCACCCTTTAGATGCCTCTTTTGTGGGAAGCTTTAGTATAGAGGCCGGTTCGGTGTGTTCAAAACACGTATACCCTAATTTCATCTAATATTTAAGATATATAGCTTGGTTGCTCCGAAGGGCCTCTGTCGGTGGGACTATCTCCTATCACTGGGATGCAGCGGCACGAAAAGTACAAGCAAGCTCCGTGCCCAGCTGCGGACGCCTCCTCCTCGGCTCGCTCAGAACCGGGGGGAGAATTTGTTTCTGCGCATTTTTATGGAGCTGGGGTTTCGGCCAAGAGGCCGTACCTCTTTCCGTCGAGGGTCCGGTCGAGGTTGTACGCGGCGCTAATAAGCGAGATATGGGTGAAGGCCTGGGGGAAATTGCCGAGGGCGTTCCCGCGAGTGCCCGTTTCTTCGGCGTACAGGCCGAGGTGATTGGAGTAACCGAGCATCTTCTCGAACATGAACCGTGCCCGGCTGAGACGCTCGGGATGACGGCGTCCGGCCCGGGTCAGGGCTTCGACCATCCAGAAGGTGCACATGTTGAACGTCCCCTCGTGACCGGGAAGTCCATCGTCGACGCGTTCCTGGTCGTACCGATAGACGAGGCTGTCAGAGACGAGGCCTCCGTCGTGGGGGGCCTGGAGGGTGGCCTTAAGCGTGCTAATCATACGCGGGTCGGTCGGGGACATAAACAGGACGAGCGGCATGATGAGGTTGGAAGCGTCCAGTGCCTCGCTGTCGTAGTGTTGCACAAAGGCCTGCCGCTCCTCATTCCAGCCGTTTTGCATGATGGATCGATAGATACGGTCGCGACAGTCGCGCCATTCCTGGTGATTGGCAGGCAAAGAGCGCTTGTTGGCAAGGCGGGCTGCCCGGTCGAGGGCCACCCAGCACATCAGCTTGGAAAAGACGAAGTGCTGGCGGTCACTCCGCACTTCCCAGATTCCATCATCGGGCCGGTCCCAGTTCTCACAGACCCAGTTGGCCAGATCCCGGAGGGTCGACCAGAGGTCGTGGGAAATGGGTTCGTGGTAGTTGTTGCTCAAGAAGACCGCATCCATGAGCTCGCCGTAAATGTCCAGCTGAAACTGATCGGCGGCGGCATTTCCGAGGCGTACAGGGCTGGAGCCCCGGTATCCCTCCAGGTGGTCGAGGGTTTTTTCGGTCAAGTCGGTCCGTCCGTCAATGCCATAGACGATCTGGAGCGGATCGTCGTCTTCTTCGTGTTCGAAACAGCGTTGGGCTATCCAGTCGATGAAAGCCGCTGCCTCGTCGGTAAACCCGACGCGGAGAAAGGCATAGACGGTGAAGGCCGCGTCCCGGACCCAGGTGTAGCGATAATCCCAGTTTCGCACGCCACCGATGGCTTCGGGCAGGCTCATGGTGGGCGACGCCACGATGGCCCCGGTCGGATCGTAGGTCAACAGCTTCAGCGTGAGTACGGAGCGATACACCTCTTCGCGCCAGCGACCGTCGTAGGTACACTGGTTCAGCCAGTCGTGCCAGAACTCGAGGGTGCAGTCCAGCAGTTCCGGTTCTCGGTTCACCGTGAAGAAGCGAGGGTGAGGAGTGCCCCGTTCGACGTCGTGCAGGGCAAACACGGCCCGCTCGCCCCGCTCGAGCGTCATGGTTGTACGGACGCCTTTTTCCGTTCGGGAGAGAGGGACCGTCGAGGAGAGGGCAATGCTCTCTATTCCACTCTCAAAGATGGCGCCGTTGTTCGTGACGGTCGTGCGATGTTGGGCCTGTGCATAGTTGAAAGCCGGTTGGCAGACGACGCGGAGCGGGAGGTGCCCCTGTATCATCTTGACCCGCCGGACGAGCGAGGGATGGCGCGGATCGCCCTCTGGGAGACCGACCGGCATGTAATCGACGATTTCCGCAATCCCTTGGTCGGCGAGGAATCGGGTAATGAGGACGTTGGTGTCGGGCCAGTAGACCTGTCGTTTTGTGACGCCATTGGGCGCGGGAGAAATCTGAAAGTGGCCCCCTTTTTCATCGTCGAGGATCGCTCCAAAGAGGCTCGGCGAATCAAACCGCGGCCAGCAGAGCCAGTCGATCGAGCCATTCCGACCGACAAGGGCCGCAGTGCGCATGTTACCAATGAGTCCGTAGTCCTCGATGGGGAGATACGACATGAACGCGGGTGATTCCGAGGAGACACTTTTCCATCGACAAAAAAACGACCCGCTGGCATTTTACATAGTCGCGCCCATAAGTCCTTCGTGAAGAAGGAAAAAAGCTAGAGGGCGTCGAGGATCGCTGCCAGTCGTTACTTCTCGTCTGATTTCACGGCGTGCCCTCCGAACTGATTGCGCAGGGCCGCAAGGAGCTTGTGGGCGTACGAGCTGTCGACCCGTGATTCGAGGCGGGAAATGAGGGCGTCGGTGATGACGGGGGCCGGCACATCTAGATCGATGGCTTCCTTCACGGCCCAGCGTCCCTCGCCCGAGTCGTCGACCCACGGAGCGATGTCGGGCAAATCCTGGTCCTCGTCCAAGGCTCGGGCTGTAAGGTCGAGGAGCCAGGAGCGGATGACACTGCCGTGGCGCCACGTCTCGGCCACCTCCTGCAGGTCCAGGTCGAAGTCTTCTTTGGCCTGTAGAATGGCAAACCCTTCGGCGTAGGCCTGCATGACGCCGTACTCGATGCCGTTGTGTACCATTTTGACGAAGTGGCCGGCTCCCACCGCTCCCATATGTTTCCACCCGGGGCCGTCGTCGGTGTCGGGGGCCAGGGCGTCGAGGGCGGGCTGGAGACGGTTGACAGCGGTCTCGGGCCCCCCGACCATCAAACTGTATCCTTCTTCCAGCCCCCAGACGCCTCCGGACGTGCCGACGTCGACGTAGTGAAGATCAGCGTCGCGGGCCCGATCGGCTCGCCGGAGCGTGTCCTTGTAGTTGGAGTTGCCCCCGTCGACGACGATGTCGGCCTCGTCAAGAAGGGGAAGTAAGACGTCGAGGGTGGCGTCGACGGGATCTCCGGCGGGAACCATCATCCAGCAGACGCGCGGGGACGGGAGGGCGGAGACGAGGTGTTCGAGCGACGAGGCGGCCTCGAACCGCTGTCCCTTGAGGGCCTCCGCGGCGGTGGGATCGAGGTCGAAGCCTACAACCTCGTGTCCATTGCGGGAGAGACGGCGGCTCATGTTGCCGCCCATCTTGCCGAGGCCAATCATTCCAATCTGCATGATCAGGCGGTCAGCGTTCGTGCGAGGAGCGGGGACGAGGAGGGAGTGCGAAGGGGGCACTCGCGGTGCGACCGGTGAGCGTTCTCGTGGGGTCGGCAGTCGGCGAACCGCTGGCCGTGGAAGAGGGCACTTTAAGACGGTCCGTCGGCCGCCGATCACGCAAAACGATGGTCCCCGTCACTCGGGGTCCTCTAAGAGAGGATTCCACGCAGCACGTCCTGTATCCGGGGAATGTCGTTGGCCGAGGCCCGAAGACGGAGGACCGTGCGATCATTTTCGCGGAGGGCCTGGTAATCGCCCACCGACTGCGCCGAGATGAGCTCCCGGAAGGAGTAGTCCGTTTCCGGAACGGGGACCGTCTCCGCCGGGGCATCCACAATCTGCAGGAAGAGGCCGTTCGGCGGTCCTCCCTTGTGGAGCTGGCCGGTGGAGTGGAGGAAGCGCGGGCCGACGCCGAGGGTCGTTGCCAGCCCGGCCCGGTTGCGCAGGGTCGCTACCAGCTCACGAAGAGCCTCTGTGGTCGAAGGGGTCGGGGCCAAGTAGGCCTGCACAGCGATGTAACTCGCCGGTTCGGCCATCTCGATCCAGGAGCGGAGCTCGGCTTCCAGGGTGTCCGGATCGTTGAGGAGGAGAGTGGGGGCCTCGACCTCCTGGCCGTCGTCCGACTGCATGGCACTGCGGGCGAGGCGCTTGGCGGCTTCTACGTTGGGCTGGTTGAAGGGATGGACCCCCATGCAGGCACCGGCCATGGCAACACCCATTTCCCAGCGGTACATCTCGCGGGTGAGATCGTATCGGTCCTCGAGCTCGAAGGTGAGGACGGGATGGTCTGCGTCCTCTAGGGCGTCGAGGGCCTCGGTGGTTTCGGCGTCCTTTTCGCCGTTGAGGGAAAAGTAGACAAAGACGCGGTCGTCCCCGTAGGCGTCGGGATCGGACAAGGGTTCGTCGGCCACCGGCACGATGCCCGTGTTGTCTTTGCCGAGGCTTTCGGCGATGAGCTGCTCCTGCCATGCCGGGAAGCTCTCCAAGGTCGGAGAGGTGACGAAGGTCACCTTGTCTCGGCCTGCCAGGGCGAGCTCGCCGAGCACCGCTCCGAGTTCGAGGCCCGAGTTGTTGGGGGCGTCGACGCAGAAGGCGGATGCTTCCTTGGCCGTCCAGGCGCGATCCAGCATCTCCTGCAGGTCAAGCCCCATCAGGGCCGCCGGGACGAGGCCGAAGGGCGTCAGCGCGGAGTAGCGTCCTCCGACGTCGGCTGGAGCGCGGAAGATTTTTCGGAAGTCGCGTTCTTCTGCGAGCTGTTCCAGGGCGGAGGCTTCGTCCGTGGTCGCCACAAAGTGTGCGCCGGGCCGATCCGTGATTTCGCGGACCTGATTCCAGAAGTACCGGAAGAACGAAATCGTCTCGGTCGTCGTCCCCGACTTGCTGGCGACCACAAAGAGGGTCCGTTCCAGAGTGAGTCGGTCGTGAAGGGATTGGACGGCGTCCGGGTGCGTGCTGTCGTGGACGGTGACTCTGGGATATCCGCGGGTCGGCTCGAAGACCTGTCCGAACACGTCCGGAGCGAGGCTGGATCCGCCCATGCCGAGCACCACGACGTCGTCGAAGTCGTCCTTGACCTCTTCCGCGAAGCCCATAATAAACTCGGCTTCCTTTTGCATCGCGGTGGGGAGGTCGAGCCAGCCGAGGCGGTTGATGATCTCTGGGGTGTCCTCATCGGCCCACAGCGTTGGATCGCGGCGCCAGAGGCGACAGGCCACGTCGGCCTCGCGCCACGTTTGCAGCCGGTCTTCCACGCGTTCCTCGTAGGTGCCCAGGGAGTACGTCGTCGGTCGAGTGGACCTCTGGTGAGCAAGGGCGTCTCGCTTTTCTTCCAGGGTGGTGATGAGCGTGTCGTGGGCGGCCTGGAAGGACTCGACGCCCTGGTCCTGAAGTGTAGCCGTGATCTCGTCGAGGTCGATGCCCGCTTCTGCGAGCCGATCCAGCAGGTCCATGGAATGGTCTAGGTCCTCGTCAATCGTGTGTCCATGGACGGTGCCGTGCTGGCGGAAGGCGTCCAGGGTCTGCGGGGGCATCGTGTTGACGGTGTGATTTCCAATGAGCGCGTCCACGTAGAGGACGTCGGACCGTGTGGGGTCCTTCGTACTGGTCGACGCCCAGAGCGGCCGCTGTACGAAGGCGCCCTGGTCTCGCAAGTCGTCGAAGTCGTCCCCGTCAAACAGAGCGCGGAAGCACTGATAGACCTGCTTCGCATTTGCAATGGCTACGTCACTGCCGTCAAAGGGCAGGGTAAGACCCTTCTGCTCGATTCGATGATCGACCTCCCGGGCCACTCGACTGACGAAGAAGGACGCGACCGAGAGAATGCCACTCGGATCGTCCGCCTGGTGGAGGCCCCGCAGGTAGGCCTTGGCGACGTCCTTGTAGTGGTCGACCGAAAAGAGCAGAGTCGCGTTTACGTTGATCCCTTCACTCAGGAGCTGCTCGATGGCCGGAATGCCGGCCTCTGTACCCGGCACCTTGATCAGGAGATTGGGACGGTCGACGGCGTGCCAGAGGTGTCGGGCTTCTTCGATTGTCCCTTCGGTGTCGTGGGCAAGACGGGGGGAGACCCCCAGGCTCACGACGCCATCGTATCCGGTCTTCTCGTAGACCGGACGGAAAATGTCCGCCGCGCGCTGAACGTCCTCGACGGCGAGGCGCTCGTAGATGTCGGAGGGGGCGAGTCCTTCCTCGATGAGATCGGCAATGTCCTCGTCGTACTCGTCCCCGGCGCTGATGGCCTTTTGAAAGATGGAGGGATTGGAGGTGAGTCCCCGAAGGGCGTCTTCCTCGATTAGACGCTCGAGCTTTCCGCTTGTCATCAGGGCGCGCCGGAGGTAGTCGAGCCAGAGCGACTGGCCTTCGTCGCGGGCCGCGAGGGGAGGGCGATGAAGGGTTCGAGGAGATTCCATGAGGGAATGGGGCTGTATCGACGAAAATTACTGGTCGAGTCCCTTGGGAAGGCAGGGACGCAGGTACGAAAGAGGATGAGGGTATTTCGTCCGAAGAGCATAGTCCAGAGAGTATCTTTCCCCCCAGGCATCGGATTGGCGGCGGCCGTCGATCCTTCATCCCTCTGCCTCTATGCGGGCTGCAGGGCTGATTCGGGGGCCGTGGAGAGCGTGAAGGAGAAGGTGGATCCTTCGCCGGGACGGCTTTCTACATGGAGATCACGATCGTGCGCGCCAAGAATGTGCTTCACGATAGCCAGCCCTAGGCCCGTGCCGCCTTGATTCCGGGACCGGCTCTTGTCGACCCGATAAAAGCGTTCCGTAAGGCGAGGAAGGTGCTCCGAGGGGATGCCGATCCCGTCGTCGACCACACGAATTTCGACGTCTCCGGAGCCTGTCGGCTGGGCGTGCAGCGACACGGTACCGCCCTCCTCGTTGTACTTGATTGCGTTGTCGGTCAGGTTGACGATCACCCGCTGGATGCGCTCGGCGTCCCCCCACACGGTCGGCAGGGTCGGAGGGACCTGTTTCTGGAGGCCGATGCCTTTTTCTTCGGCCTTGATTTCCAGGGAGTCAATGACGTCGTCGAAGATGTTTTCGACATCGAAAGCCTCGCTCCTCATGTTCATCTCATCCGTTTCGATGCGGCTAATGGCCGAGAGGTCTCGGGCCAAATTGTCGAGGCGGTTGACGTTGTGGAGAATCTTCTCCAGGAAGGAGCGATTGACCTCTTCGTCCTGGAGGGCGCCGTCGAGGAGCGTTTCCGTGAAGCCCTGAACGGAAAAGATGGGGGTCTTGAGTTCGTGGGACACGTTGCCGATGAACTCACGGCGGTAGCTTTCCATCTCGCGCAGGTCCTGAATCTCGTTCTGCAGCGTTTGGCCGGTGCGGTACACTTCCCAGATCAGGGTGTTGAGTTCATCCCCGCGGGGGCCGGAGGGTGCGGTGAGGGTGTCGAAGGAATGCTGGCGGATCTGGCGGAGGGTGGTGAGGGCGTGCGCCATGCGCCGATGCAGCCAGTAGTGCGCGGCGGCATAGGCCACAGTGCCCAGCCCCAGCCCGATGAGAGGAGCGATCCAGATCGACCAGCCGGAAGGGAGTAGGGCCCCAGCACCCGCCACGAGTCCGACCGCCAGCCCGATCTTAAGCCCCAGGCGATTGACGAAGGGGGGAAGCCAGAGAGAAAGTGTGGAGGCATCGCTCATACAGCAGACCCCGGAATCATGCGGAGGGTTGTCGTGAATGATACCCTATCGGGTGGCATGGACGTTCCCTCAGAAGGGCTCGATCCCCCCGCTCGATCACGGGAGATAGGCGTCTCATTGCTCCGCCACAGCAAGTCGTTCTAAGAGAGTGTTGAGGGGTGGGTCGTACCTCTCCCCGAACAGCTCGTAGGAGATTCCTCCCCGGACGACCTGAAGGGGTTGGTGCTCCTCAATGACAGGCCGATACGTCTCGTAGCAATCGAGTGCGTTGCGAGCCTGCTCCAGGTCGGCGTCGGTTACGGAATACGTGCAATCGATGAGGTCGGCGGGCGAGTGCTGCAGGTGTTCTGGACGCTCCGACGCCTCCGTGGGGGGACCGAGGGTAAAAAACGCAAGCCGCTTCGGGGTGGAGGCCCCGTCGGCCCGGAGGGAGCAGACCGCGTGCTTGGTGACGCTGTGAGTGACGAGGTGGTCGGGATGACCGCTTACCCCGTGAACCGGATACGTAACCACGACGTCCGGCTCGGTGGCGTGGATGCGATCGGCAATCTCTTCTTCCAGAAGCAAGGGGTTGAGCTCTGCAAGCTGGCCGTCGGGATACTCGAGCACTGCTAGCGAGGTCAGGTCCAGCGCGGAGGCCACTTCCTGCATCTCCCGGTAGCGAGCGTTCGCCATCTCCTCTTTGGAGTATCCGAGGCGCTCTCGCTGCGTGGTGGCCTCACCACGGGTCAGAGTGAGCAAATGGACCTCGTGGCCTTCTCGGCGCTGCCGGGCAATGCCCGGGGAAGGACCAAAGCTTTCGTCGTCGGGATGCGGAAAAATGTACAGGAAGGTAGCCATGCGACGATAGAAGTGAGGAAGAGCACTTGTGCAGGCTCCTGTACGCACGAACCGGGGCGCAGGTTGGAGTCGTCTCCTGGCTTTCCCTACGGGGATTAGCAGTCCGCTTCGGCCTCTCCGTCTTCGATCACCTCGTGGAAGGCCGTCTCGCCGGTGCGAAGCATCCGACGGATGTAGGGATGGCACAGCTCACAGTTTTCTCCAAACGTGACGTGCTCTTGCAGTTGGGACACCGAGGCGGCATCGGTGGTGTCCGCTACCTCTTTGAGTTCCGCGAAGGATTTTTGGAAGCAGTAGCAGCGGTCGATGTGCATCTCACGAGGGAGCAGAAAAATGGTCATCCTTCCCAACCGCGGCGGCCCGGCGTGCAGCCGGACCGCCAATCGGAAGGGCCAATCGGAAAGAAAGCGATCTACTCTTCGATGCGGCGGAAGTCAATGTGAGCAGGAGCAATCCCAGCGGAGAAAAACGCTACCTGACCTCCGTCGCGGCGGTGTACGGTCACTGTGCCCTCGGCTCCGAAGGGATCAGAGGCAGCCGGGCGCCCGAGGTACAGCCGCTGATCGGTCGCGTCGTAGCCGACGGCACCAATTGGGTCGCCGGAGACCGAGAACTGATCCGCGATTGCATTCGTTTCGGCGTCGAACCGGAGGATCGAGCCCCCCGCCAGGACCGCAAAGGCTTCGTCCGACGGCGACGAATAGAAGACTTGCTGTCCATCGGACGCCGAGGTAAGCATCGTGTCGAGGGAGATGCGCTCAGTGATAGACCCCGTGGGCGGGTCTACGACGCGAATGGCCCCGTTCGTCCGGTCGACCACGTTGAAGTCTTCGTCGTAAATCGTCGACCCGGAGCAAAAGACGAGCAGTTCGTTCTGTTGGTCCAGTGCTAAAGAGCGGGGCGCGTCGCACTCCACCGGAATGGTTTCGGTCATTTCCATGGACGAGGGATCGACGGCTGCCAGGGATCCGTCCTGTCCGCCGAGGGCAACGAAGATGCGGTCTGTAGTGGCCGCGACCCCTTCGGGAGAGCCTCCCACCTCGACGGAGTCGACGACTTCGTTTGCGGATCGATCAATCTGATAGAGTTTGGGAGAGGGGGGATTGCTATAGTCCTGACCGGTGACGTAACTGGTGTTTCCGACCGTCGTCATGTAGCGCGGATTGCGGACCCCGGGAATTTCACTGGTGAGTTCGGTGTTTTCTGCGTCGACGACCCCGATGCTGTTGGTTTCTCCGAAAAGCAGATAGACGTCGTTGGAGGCGACCGCCAGGCTTTGGATGTAGGACGTGAAGCCGGATGCGTCAGACGGGAGCGTTTGGGTCTGATCCGAGGAGGGGTCGTAAATGGTGAGTGTGCTGTTGCTTTGACCAAAAGCACCGGCGTTGGCCACGTAGACCCCGGAGGTGACCACGGAGGTGTCCTCATCCCCACTCCCGAGGAGGTCGCAGCTGATGAGGGTGAGGCTGAGGGACGCAACAAGGACAGTGAGGCAAGCACGGCGAAAGAACATGGAAGAACGAGACGGTTGGTTGAAGGAGTGCGAAGAGGGGCGTCTTGAGAATGTTACAGGGCCACGAGGAGCCGCACCCGGGCGTGCCGGGGGGGCATGGGCCGGTTTCCAATGGTCTGATAGTCGACGTCGAGTACGTTGTCGACCTGGAGAGAAAGCTCTGTTCGGACGGTTCCGAAGTCGTGCTCCAGGCGGAGCTGGGCGTCGATCAGTACGTAGTGGTCGAGGTACTGAGAAGCGTCACTCGTGACGTACCGACGTCCGGTATACCGGGCATTGAGGTCGAGAGCGGCGGGACCGGCAGCCAGGGTCGCATGGGACTTGAGTTGGTCCCAGGGGATGTAGCGGAGGGGTTCATTGTAGGAGGCCGAACTCGGATCGGATCGGTTGCGGGCGTCGGTCACGGTGTAGCTGAGTCCCGTTTGAAGGTGGCTCTCGGCCGTGAGGGGCCACGTCCAGCCCGCCGAGGCTTCGCCCCCCAGTGCCCGGACGCGACCGACATTGCGAGGGGCCCAGTAGCCCTCTCCCGTGGGCTCCCAGACGATCTGGTTTCGCCGCCAGTGGCCAAACAGGGTGACCTCGGCGTGACCCCGGGAGGGCTCGAGCCGGACGCCGACGTCGCCCCCCCAGCTTCGTTCGGGACGAAGGTCCGGGTTCCCGCCGGGTTGCCAGTAGCGATCGTTGAAGGTCGGCACTCGGAAGGCCCGGGCGACCTGGGCCTTCACGTGCAGGTCGGGCCAGGCACTCAGGGGCTGCAGGTTCAGCCCGAGACGGGGGCTGAGGGCGAGGCGCGTGT
>CAYXAD010000047.1:0-18216 GCA_964462965.1 uncultured Salinivenus sp. | reverse complement strand
CATTCCAAATTCGAAATTGATATGCAGTTTACCTCGGAGTCCGTCGAATCCCTTGTGGAGCAGTTCACGAAGCTGCCCACAATTGGGAAGAAGACGGCGCGGCGATTGGCCAACTATGTCTTGAAGATGCCGCGGGAAGAGGTTGAGTCCATTTCCAACGCGTTGATGGCCGTGAAGGAGGAGGTGCAACGCTGCTCGACCTGCTACGTCGTGGCCGACCGGGACCCGTGTCCCATCTGCGGATCGGAAAAGCGCGACCATTCGACCATTTGTGTCGTCGAGGAGTCGAGCGACCTGATGGCCATCGAACGGACGGGGGAGTACCGGGGCGTATATCACGTGCTCGGAGGAGTCATCTCCCCGCTCGACGGCATCGGGCCGGACGATCTGCGGGTGCACGAGCTTGCGACCCGCATCGACCCCTCCTTCGAAGACACGATGGCCGACCCGCCGGAGCCCAACAACAACGCGAGCGACGAGGCGGGATCGGCGGCCGTGAACGGCCAGGAGGAAGAGCCCGAACCAGGGTCTACTGAGGCACGAGACGCCCGCGTCGAGGAGGTCATTCTTGCCGTAAATCCCAACGTTGAAGGAGACACGACGGCCTATTACATTTCTCAGCTTCTGGAACCGTTCGACGTCAATGTGACGCGTATTGCTCGGGGGCTTCCCATTGGTGGGGACCTCGAGTACGCCGATGAAGCCACTCTCTCCCGAGCCCTCGAAGGACGGGGACACGTAGAGTAACCCGCGCCGGCCGAATGCAGCACATCTTCATGTCAGATCATTTTCGAAGGGGAAATCGAATATGAAAATAACGGTTGTAGGTGCTGGCTCGATGGGGGCACCTGTCGTTCGGGAGCTCTGCAGGAGAAGTGACAAGGTGACCCAGGTGCAGGTTTGCGACACACGGTCTCGAGCCCTGCAGCGATTGCACGAGCAGGTTGAAAGCCGAGTGCTCCGCTCCTTTCAGGTCGATGCACGGGACATGAACGTGCTGTCTCAGATCGTGGAGGGCAGTGACTGTGTAATCAGTTGCGTGCCGTCGGAGCTAAACCCGGATCTGGCCGAGCTCTGCCTCAATGTCGGTGTGCACTTCTGCGACCTGGGTGGAAACGAGGGGATCGTGAAGCAGGAGTTGGCCCTCGATGACCGAGCGAGGGAAAAATCGGTTTGGATTGTCCCCAACTGCGGCCTCGCCCCGGGCCTCGTCAACGTGCTCTGTCTGCACGGCATCGACCAGATCGATCGCGCCGATGCCGCTCACCTCCGCGTCGGCGACGTTCCCTTACACCCGGAGCCCCCCTTCAACTTTCGCATTTCCTGGTCGGCCGAACGCATTCTGGATGACTACACGAACCCGGCCCAACTCATCGAAGAGGGGCAGGTCGTCGAGGTGGATGCCCTCTCGCGGGACGAACCCATTCACTTCGACGAAGAACCCTTTGGCACGATGGAGGCCTTCTGCACACAGGGGGGGCTTTCGACGCTGACGGACACACTTGCCGGACGCGTCGACGCGCTCGACCACAAGGCCATTCGCTGGCCCGGCCACGCCCAGCAGATGCGATTTCTCATTGGCCTCGGCCTAGGGGAGGATCGCAAGATTGGTGTGCAGACCCACCTGACCTATCGTGACATTCTCGTTCGTCGCATGCGAGAGCGCCTCGGGGGCGACTACGAAGATGCGGTGCTGCTGCGTGTGCTCATACGAGGTGAACACGACGGCTCGCCGACGACCCTCGTGTACGAAATGATCGAACGGTACGACGAGGCGACCCAGCAGACGGCCATGATGCGCTGTACGGCCATTCCGACCGTTGTTGCTGCGTTGCTCGTTTCAAGTGAGGAAACTGTGGCTGGCGGGGGGGCAGACGTCCCGGAAAATGTGGTGCCTCGTGAGCGCTTTCTCGAAGAGGTCATGAATCGAGGGCTTAACATCCGCACGGAGCGGCACGAGGGATTTCGGGACATCACTGCCAAACAGCCCCTGGAAGGACAGCGCGCCTAAGTGTCCTTTTCCGGGTTCCGTCGAGGAGGCTGACTGTGGCCGGCAGGCCAAACTCATTCGTCCTTGCCTCCGTCACGAGCGGACGAGGAACGAGTGATGAGTTGAAGGGGGACTCCCTCTCTCACCATCGAGACATTTCACGGGACGTTGAAAGGGCCGCAAAGTTACAGCGTGCAGGGTGCTCTTACGGACCGCCGGGATTTGCCCGCGTCGCTTCTACCTCCAGCAGTCGCACACTCGATTTGCATCGGTGTTCGAAAGCGGGCAAGCTCTCCCTTGACCCCTGTCGGGAGGGTGTTCTGCCCGTGTAAGAGGACTGAGGAGGTTCTTTCGGGCCGTTCGAGCGGTTAAAGGCGTGTGTGACCGGTCAACAAACTTTCTGTCTTTCTGCGTTGTGGAGGATTCATGATGGGAGGCATGCCACCGTCGTTGGACGGAGACTATTGGGAATTGACTCATGCGGAGTGGGTCGTCTGGACGCTTCGAGTGGTACCTTCGGATGGAACTTCCCTCGTCCATATACCTACCTTCATTCGGCAGACGGCCTGCAGAACGGTTGGTGCGGGGGGATCGCTTCGAGCTGTTTTTGCACCTTCCTTCGTAGGAGTCCTGTCGCGCCGCGGCGTAGTATTTGTTTCTTTGGCTGAACCGTCGCATCATTAGGGGGAGGACGGGAGCGGTTCCACGCCGTGACGATGTCTGCACTGGGCTTGGAGTTACACTACACCAAGGGGCAGGTCCTTTCTCCTCCAGTCTTCCACGAATCGATTCTCTGCGTATCGGCACGACTGCTACAACATCGTACAATTAAGAGTAATCCACTGGGCTCTCTGTAGTTGAGGGCCGGTGTCTCTCGTAGCCTTCCAGAGGGCTCGCTGGATCTGTGCCGTTGTTTCTTTCCTACGTTCAATGCTGGTTTCGAAGAGTGGGTCGTGATGGACCGCGAGAGGAGCTGTCTCTCGGTGCCGTTTCGACGCTCTGCGTTCTCCTCTTGGCCGCCGTCGGCCTCGGGACGGAACGGGAGGTACAGGCGCAAGAACAACTTCGACTACAGACCGACACGAGTGCGGTCGATTCCTCGCGCTACGAGCCCGATCCCGTTCTGGTCGATTCGCTGTCTTCTTCTGAGGGGAGAGCCGTCGATTCGGAAACCACCCCCCGTGCCTCTGTTGTGGATACGGGACGGGTGAGCAAGTACCTGCCGTCCCGGCGTCGCCGCTCTGGGCGTCTGTTTGATCATACCTCTCCCTTCCTGGGAGGTCGGTCCTCTCCCTCCGATCGACGCTCCGTGGCGCTCGATTCGACTGAGGACCACTACGTTCTGACCGACGACGCCTCTGGGGACGGGCCCATGCGCCTCGAGGCGGACGTCTATCGGCGCGAGCGCTACCGGAGCAACATCGACGACAACTGGCGCACGCTCGTAGAACGACGCCAGCAGCAGCGCGGCGACCGCGGAGGGCTTGGCGTCAACATGGTCGTGCCGGGCGGGCGCGAGAGCGCCTTCTCCACCATTTTCGGCAAGCCCGAGGTCGACCTTCGTCTCAACGGCCAAGCCGACATCAACGCAGGCTTCAATTACCGCCAGAGCGACCAGCAGGTGGCCATCACCGGGGACGCGAGCCAGATCGATCCCGACTTCAAGCAGGACCTCCGCCTGGGCATTACGGGCACCATCGGCGACAAGCTGCAGATCAACGTCGACTGGGACACGAACAATCAGTTCGACTACCAGAATCAGGTCAAGCTCAACTATACCGGCTACGAGGACGAAATCATTCAGAGCGTCGAGGCCGGAAATGTATACCTGGAGACGCCCTCGCGGCTCATCAGCGGCGGGCAAAGCCTCTTCGGCCTCAAGAGTGAGCTGCAACTCGGAAACCTGAGTCTCACCACTGTGGCGAGCCAGCAGGAAGGCCAATCCAATACGCTCAGCATCGAGGGGGGCGCCGAGACGACCGAGTTTGACCTGCAGCCCACCGACTACGACGAGGGGACGCACTATTTTCTCGGATACTACTTCCGAAACAACTGGAACCGGGCCCACCAGAATCCGACGACACTACGAACCTTCGACGGCTTCGACAAGATCACCGACATCGAAGTTTGGAAACTGCGTACGTCTCAGGGACCTGGGGAGTCGGACATCCGAAAGGCGGCCGCCGTGGTCGACCTCGGGGAAAACTCGGTTCTGCTCGAGGAGGCCGATGAGTACACCGACACAGTCCTTCCGGATTCGTCGAGAGACCAGTACGGCAGTGCTGATCTCGCAGCCCTCCGAGACGGGGACGTCTCGGTTTCGACGTACGTCCGAAGTTCCGGAAACCTCAATCGCACGCTGGGCAGTCAAGACGTGGTCGAGGGCGAGTTCAAACGTCTCGAGAAGGGGCGCGACTATCGGCTGGACGATCGCCTCGGGTTTCTGTCTCTCCAGCAGCGTCTCCGCTCCGACGAGGCATTGGCTGTTGCGTTTCGGTATCGAACCAACGATGGAGAGGTGCACACCGTCGGCGATTTTTCGAGTGATCAAGGAGGCACCAGTGGGGGGATCAACGCCGATCGTCTCCTCCTGAAGTTGCTTCGTCCGACGAATCCGGTCTCGCCGAATCGAGACGGTTCTGTGGACCCGGCTGCATGGTTCCTGGAAATGCGAAATGTATACCGCTTAGGAGGGCGTGGATTCGAGTCGGACAATTTTGAACTCGACATCGAGTATGATCCGCCCGGGCAAAGCCCGACGACGACCATTTCGGAGGTGGCGGGACAAGATCCTCTGCTTCAGGTCCTTGGACTGGACCGGATCGATCAGGACGGGTCCCGAAATCCGGACAATCAGTTTGACTTCACCCCTCTAACCATAGACAGTGAGGAAGGGCTCATTTACTTTCCTTACCTCGAGCCGTTCGGGGAGCACATTCTCGACGTAGCAGAGCAAAATGGGAATCGGGGGGCCGGCCAGCCCTATGCGTTTCAGAGTCTGTACGACAAGAAGAAGTCGAATGCCGAGCAGGAGGACGAGGATAGGAATGTGTATCACATGCGAGGGTCATACCGGGGAACGTCCAAGGAATTTTATGATCTGGAGGCGTTTGCCGGTCTCGTCGAAGGATCGGTCGAGGTGACGGCGGGGGGGCAGACCCTGGAAGAAGGAACGGACTACGTGGTCGACTATCAGGGCGGGACGGTGACCATCACAAACCAGTCCTATCTGGCGGCCGGGCGGAATATCGAAATCTCGTACGAACAGAATAACCTCGTCAGTCTGCAGCAGAAGACCTTGCTCGGGGCACGGGCCGACTGGAACCTGCGGAATGACTTTTCGCTCGGGGCGACGGTGATGCGGCTGAGTCAAAAATCGCCCGTCGACAAGTTTCGCATTGGGGAGGAGCCGGTGAAGAATACCATCTGGGGCGTGGACGGCTCCATGGACCTACAGCCGCGCTGGCTGACGCAGGCCGTCGATGCCCTTCCCCTCATCGACACGCGCGCCGAAAGTCAGCTCTCCGTATCGGGGGAGTTTGCCCAGCTGCGGCCGGGGCACACGACCACCGAAGCCTTCGATCGGACGGTGGATGCAGTGGAGGATTCCGAGCAGGACGACTTTGCTTCGGACGAGCGCAACGGCGTTTCCTACGTGGACGACTTCGAGGGCTTCGAGAATACATTCTCGCTGCGCGAGCAACTCGGGGCCTGGCAGGTGAGTGCGGCGCCCGATTCGACGGCGGATGCCCCAGGACTCAACGAAGATGTTCCCGGCGCCACTGATGACCAGCAGCGCACCTACTGGCGGGGGAGTTTTGGCTGGTATCAGTTGAACGAAAAGCTCCGGGACCGGCTCGAGGGATCGTTTGTGCAGCGAGGAGATCCGGAAGCCACCCGGATTCTTGGCATCGATGAGGTCTTCAATCGGGACACCCGAGGGGAGGCCACTTCGACGCTTCGTACCCTCGACGTATACTTCGATCCCTGGGAACGAGGGGCCTACAACTACACCCCTAATCTGGATGACTTTTTCCGGGAGCCCCGGAAGGTGTGGGGCGGGGTGACGCGTCGTCTGCCGGAAGGATACACGGACTTTTCGGTGCAGAACGTCGAGTTCGTCGAGTTTATCGTCAAGGTGTACCCGCAAAACGGAGAAATCACCGACGATGCTCGTCTCTTTCTCGATCTCGGAACCATCTCCGAAGATGTCGTGCCCAACGAGCGGCTCAACACGGAAGACGGCCTGCCCTTGAGCGACGACGGCGGGCAGCTCGGCGAGTTGAGTCGCTTTGCGAGTGGCAGCCAAAATCAAACCCTTGACATTCGGGGAGAGCGGACGGAGGATTTGGGACTGGACGGTCTCGTTTCCTACACAGACGGGGCCTACTCCGGGCAAGTGCACGAGCGATCCTTCTACGATGATTTTGTCGAGCAGGCCGATAGTTTGGAGGGGGCCCTGGGACGTCTCGGTCTGACCCCTGCCCAGCGCCAGCGGTTGGAGGCGGAGATCGCCCGCACCAAGCGGGACCCCTCGGCCGACGACTACCACTACTACGAGAACGACCGGTACTTTAACAACGAGAACTATTTCCCTGAGGAGGTCACGCTCCAGCAGCGGTTCAGCCGGTATTACGCTGGACACGAGTTGAATAGCTTCGAGGCCCAGAATAAGCTGGCGGAAGGCGTCTCCATCCGGCGGGGGCTTTCCCGCTCGCCCGACACGGAGGACCTGGACGAGACGGGCGGCAACGTCAACATCACCAACGACTACTTCCAGTACGCCATCCCCCTCGACGAACTGGACGAGCGCGCCCAGAGCGATCAGGGGCCTACCGATTACGTGGTCAGCAAGGTGGGCGAGGAGGAGGACTGGTACAAGGTTCGGATCCCCGTCCGCAACTTTACGCGGAAGGTTGGAAACATAGAAGATTTCACGCGCATCCAGTCCCTGCGCATGTGGACGACTGGCCACAAGGCGCCCGTCACCATGCGATTTGCCTCCTTCGAGCTCGTGGGCAGCCAGTGGCGCTCCTCGGAGTCGGTGGCCCAGCAGCCGGTCGAGAACGGCACGACGCTGGACTCGGGAGACGGAGAGCTCCGCGTTGCGAGCATCAACGACGAGGAGGACCCGGACTACGAGGCGCCCATCGGCGCCATCGTCAGTCGAAACCAGACCGCTCGTGGGGTGCAACAGCGCAGCCGCGAGCAGTCACTCTTGTTGAATGTGGACCGGCTGGGGGCCGGTCAGCAGCGAGGCATCTTTAAAACCTTCAACCAGGGCCTCGATCTGCTCAAGTACTCGAACCTACGCATGTACACACACGTGCACGGGAGCTCGAACACTCCGCAGGAGAAGGAGGAAATACGCGAGAATCTCCGGCTGTTCGTGCGCATTGGCGGAAGCGAGACCGGGGACTACTACGAGTACGAGCAGCCGCTGACCCCGAGCAATGTGCCCGGCACGGCGGATGCACAGTCACCGTGGCTCCAGGAGAACGAAATGAACCTGGTGCTCAGCGCCCTCAACCAGCTCAAGACCGCCCGAGACCAGAGTGGACAGCGGACAGACACCACGTTTACGAGCGAGGACGTAGATCTTCCTCTCGACTTCGCCCCCTCGAATACTGTGTTGAAGATTCGGGGGACGCCGTCCCTGCGAGATGTCAATACAGTGGTCATTGGGGTACGGCATGCCGGGGATCCCGACGAGTCGCCCCGCCCCCCGGATCTGAAAGACCTCGAGCTCTGGGTGAACGAGCTTCGGGTGAGTGGCTTTGACGAACGAAAAGGCTGGGCGGCCAACAGCAATGCCAGTGTCAGTCTGGCCGATCTGGCCGACGTGCAGGGGAGCTTTCAACGACGGACGGATGGCTTTGGGGGCCTCTCCAGTACCTTGAGCGAACGACAACAGTCCGACAATACGAGCTGGAACCTTCGGGCCGACCTGCATCTGGATGCGCTTCTTCCCGAACAGCAGGGGTGGAGCCTTCCGGTGACCATGCAGGTACAGTCGAGCCACACCGCCCCCCGCTTCGATCCGCATCGTGGAGACGTACGAGTGGACGAGGTCGCAGAACAGTTCAACGCTCTGCCCGACTCGACGATTGAGAACAACTTTGCCGATAAGTATCCGGGTCAGTCCCTCGATGAAGTCCGCCGCCAGTTGCAGGATAGTGTGCGAACGGCCGCCGAGTCGTTCAACCTGCGTCGGACCCTGACTGCCGACGTCTCGAAGCAGGGGTCCACGTCGTGGTGGCTCCGGCACACGATGGACGCGACGTCCCTCAGCTTTTCCTACTTCGACCGGGAGGCTCACAGCCCCCAGCGTCGGCTCGACGATCAGTGGAATTGGTCTGGAAGCTTCGAGTATCGGCTCAACTTCGGGAGGGCCCGGACGTTCAACCCGCTTGGCTTTCTTCCCGACGTGCCCGTGCTCGGAAGCCTGGCCGACGTGGCCTTCAACTACGTTCCCCGATCCCTCTCCTTCACGAGCAACGCCGAGCGGGACGTGACGACGAGACGGAGCCGGCCGACCAGTCAGCGGAGGGGGACCGAAATTCCCGATCGAGTGGCCCATCCGTATCGCGAGCGGCAGGACTTCACCCATCGCCGCGGCTTTGGCTTGCAGTACGACCCGTTCGAGTTTTTAAATCTGAGCTTCGACACCAATACGCGGCAGAGCTTTAATGACGTGGCCGCCCGAGATCGGACGAATCTGCTGATCCGAGGCGAGCGAGGGGTGGACGATACCATCCTCCACGGAGTCAATCCGGATGGCTTCTTCGATAATCCTTCCTCCTATCTCGGAGAGCTTCCGCCCGAGGCCGACATTACCCCCGCCGATCGAGGCAGGACCATTTTCGTCGAGGAACGACTTCGGCAACGGTCCGAGGCCGACGTGTTTCACGATCTCATTTTTGGGGACGCGAGCCCCCGAACGAATCAGTACAACCAGCGGTTTTCGGCGACGCTTCGATTGGGCCTCACCGATCGACAGGCCCTCAATTGGATCGATCTGCAGGACATCTCTTACCAATCCTCGTTCGATTGGAGGAATGGGTCCCAGGGAAGCCTCACGGGGGCCAATGTGGGCAACTCGGTCAGCATCCGGACCGGGGTGAGCCTGCATCCCAACCGCGTCTGGGAGCGATTTGGGTTTTTTAATCGCCTCAAGGAAGCACAACGCCAGGCCGATCAGGACGACGAGCGACGACAGCCCCCTGCCGAGGCAGAGGAAGGAGACGAGGGGGGCGACGCGGAAGAGGACTCCAATGGGGAGGACTCCAATGAGGAGGATGACAAACCCACGTGGGATGATCTCCCACTGCCCGACCCGGTGGGGATCTTCCGCCGACTCGCGCTGACGGTTCTCGACATCAATGACCTGACGGTCAATTACAACGGTGACCGTTCCTCCCAATCCTCCAATGTTGGGACCCTGACGAACGAGGCACAGGACGTCAACGTCGACTACACCCTGCTCGATGCGTTCCGAGGGCAGGGCCCCTCTGTCGGCTACCGCTTCGGCCTGGAGCGCTCCGTCGACCCGCGGACGAAGCGCGTCCTTCGTCCGGAGTTGCAGGTCAACGACGCTTTGACCGATCGACACCAGTTTGAGGGCCGCACCTCGCTCAATCCGAGTCAGGCCTTACAGGTCGATCTCAACTGGGATGTGGAGTGGAGCCGACAGACCAACGTTGACTTTCAACAGGAGGTCGTAGACGGGGAGAGCTCTGGGGCGAACGAACGCCGGACGATTCGTCGACGGGAGGAGGACAGTGGCGATAACAGTACATCGGTGTGGGCCTTTGGCTCCTACGGGTCTCTGTTCGAAGCGCAGCGAGACCGACTGCGTCGAGAGAGCGGGAGCGGATCAGAGCCGATTCCGGCGGCCGGGGACGTCGCCCTGACGAATACGTCCGTCTCTTCCGACTTCCGCGATGCGTTTCTCACAGGAGGCGGCAGCCTCGGGACAAACGAGCTCATCCCCTTTCCCATGCCGGGGTGGGACGTTCGCTATTCGGGACTGTCCGACTGGCCGCTGCTGAATCGCGTGGTGCAGAGCGCCTCTCTCAATCATAGCTATCACGCCGAATATCAGTCCAGATTTTCCTCTATTGAGTCCGCTGGAGAAGAGACGAGTTTCACCGTCGATGGGCAGACCCTTCGGTACCTTCGGCCGGACGTCGAGGTCGGTTCGGCGCGGATTAGCGAGCAGTACCAGCCCCTCCTGGGGGTCGACATTACCTGGCCCGGAGACCTACAGACGAGTGTCGAGTGGAGCCGGCGGACCACGACGTTTCTCCGGACGGCCAGTCGGAAGGTGGAAGAGAAGACGACCAGCGAGTTGTCAGGTCGGGTGGCCTATAGCCAGCGCGGGCTTCGCATTCCCGTGCTTGGGGTTGGGCGGCTCGAAAATCAAATTCGATTCTCTCTCACCCTCTCCCGGTCGGTCAACAACGAACGGCAATTTAACCTCCGAAAGGCCCTGGAGGATGCCGAGACAACCGAGCAGGCACGCCAGGAGGACAATGTTTCGATCCTGAGTGAAACGACCCGGTTCCGGATCACGCCCAAGCTCACGTATAGCCTCAGCAACCGAGTGACGGCAGACTTCCAACTGGAGTATGAGAAGTTTAATGGGGACAGTCGACAGCCGTCCTATACCAACATCAACGGAGGGTTTAACATCCGAGTGAGCATTTCGGAAAACTAGCGGCTCGTCCGTGGACACAGGCACTGCTCGCTCTTTTCGTTGTACGGGCGTCCGGGGCAGTCGGAACGGCCGCGAAAGGAGCGGTCCCCCTTCGATCCTTCTCCACCTGTGAACACAGGTTCGCGGCACGACAGGGCTTCTCCGACGTTCGAAAGGCATCGTCCATGTTACAAAGATGCGTTCCTTCCATGCCCGATGCGTCTCGGGAGCACATTGTCGTCTGTCATCTCGGTCGGGTGGCGTATGAGCCGACCTGGACCCTGCAACAGCAGATCCAGGATCGACTCGTGTCTGCCAAGCGGGCCACACCGCCTGAAGAGCTGCCTCACGTATTGCTACTCCTCGAACATCCGCACGTCTACACGCTGGGCAAGAGCGGCGAGGCCGAGCATCTGTTGGCCTCGGAAGACACCCTCGACGCGATTGACGCCACTTTTCATCACATCGACCGCGGGGGGGACATTACGTATCACGGGCCCGGACAGCTCGTCGGATATCCTCTGCTTGACCTCGATCGCTTCTTCACCGATCTGGGGCGCTACCTGCGAACCCTCGAAGAGGTCGTCATTCGCACCTGCGCCGACTACGGAGTCCCCGGTTCGCGGGTCGACGGGCGAACCGGGGTCTGGGTTGGGCCTGACGAGCAGGGACTGGAGCGCAAAATCTGCGCGATGGGCGTGCGCTGCAGTCGCTGGGTGACGATGCACGGATTTGCGTTTAACGTCGCCCCGGATCTGGACTATTTCGATCACATCGTGCCCTGCGGCATCAATGATCGAGGTGTGACGTCCTTGGCCGAGGAGATTGACCGGGACGTCGACGTCGGGACCGTGCGCGAGCCTGTCGTGCAGTATTTTGCAGATCTGTTCGACGCCGAGGTGACGGAGCTGGAAGGCGCGGACGCGGTGGCCTTTCTTCGGGACACGGCCGACGTAGACGTGGTACCAGCCTGAACAGCGGTGGCCAAGGAGCCCTCCTCTCGCGGTCGACGGGCCGGAAGCAGTTCTTTCGACCGGGGCTCTGTGCGATTCGTTTGTCTCGCCGTTCTTCCGTGGGTCGTTTCAGTTGAGAGGGAACCCCTGCGTCGCCCTCCTCACGTCTACACGTCCATCCTTTTACCCCTCAGGGGCAGCTTCTTCCGTCGCCATCTCCTCGAGGTCGACGGAGGGAAGATCGTGGTACCAGTCGTGGTGCGGCGACCAGGCGTGGCACTGGTGGCATTGCGTCTGACGCCAGACCTTGCCGCATTCGGGGCACTGGCCGTGCGTGTCGAACGTGTGCCAGGCATGTCCGCACTCGCACGTCCACGTGGCGTCCGACGGGGGCTCCCATTCGCATTTCGGGCAGTAAATTTCCATCGCAGGGAGGGAGAGCGGTGAGGGAAAAACGTGGGACGAGCGGGGTCACTATTGCTAAAGGGACGAGAGCCGGTACGGTTCACAACCTCGTAGCACAGATTACTGATTTTAGCCTTGACTAATAAATTTATATACCCTACCAATAATGTAGTCGAAGAAAGGCTTAATAACAGAGCATGCATATGCGTCGCCTTCGTGTTTTCTCGTGCGTTGCCCTGGTGCTCTCGATCGCCTTTCCAGTCGTCGTTCAGGCCCAGGCCGTGTTGTATGGGACCGTAACGGATGGCGAAGGGCAAGGCGTGTCCGGAGCAAATGTACTTCTCGAGGATCTGGGTCGAGGAACGGCGACCGACGAGGCAGGCGAGTACCGGTTCAGCGAGCTCTCTCCAGGGACGTACCTGCTGGTCGTGTCCTCCGTCGGATTTCAAGAGGTGCGCAGACAGGTACAGGTCGAAGCGGGTGAACGTCGGCGGGTCGACGTGTCGCTGGAGGAGGCCATCCTGGAGCAGGGAGAGGTCGTCGTCACCGGTACGATGGAGGAGACGCACGTAAAAGAGTCGCCCGTGAAGGTAGAGGCCGTGTCGCCGCAGGTGTTGCAGCGAGGGGCCGCCGCATCGAACGTCATGGACGTCATTGGGCGCGTGAACGGGGTCAACCAGCAGCTCAACTGCGGCGTCTGCTACACCAACGACATCCGCATCAACGGCGTCGAGGGGGCCAATACGGCGGTACTGATTGACGGAATGCCAATCATGGGCGCGCTGGCCTCCGTGTATGGACTCAACGGGATTTCTCCCTTCGTCATCGACCAGGTCGAGGTGATCAAGGGGCCGCAGTCGACGCTCTATGGCACGCGGGCCCTCGGTGGGGTCGTCAACATTCTGACCAAGGATCCCGAGCGCACGCCCACCCTCTCCGTGCACGGTTTTGGGGACCAGACGCGGGAGGCAACCCTCGAAGTCGCTGTTTCCCCTGAGATTGGTCCCGTGGACGGCTTTCTCAGCGGCACCGCCGTACACAGGGACCACTTCATCGACGAGAACGGCGATGGATTTTCTGATATACCCCAGAACACTCGGGTCGCCCTGTTTGGGAAAGGGGCTCTGTCTGGACCGGAAGGGGCTCGGAGGCTGGACGTCGCCGTGAAGTACTACGACGAGCAGCGAACAGGGGGGCTCGAGGGGTTTTCCCGGGAGTTTCGGGGCACCGAAGAGGTGTATGGGGAGGCGGTCGATACCCGTCGGGCCGAACTCACGGTTGACTATCGGCCTCCGACCTTTGGCCAGCAGCTCCGCGTGAGTGGGGCTCTCACGCATCACACTCAAGAAAGCCACTACGGACTCGAGCACTACGATGCACGCCAGCAGATCGCCTACGGCCAAACCACCTGGCGGCAGCCGCTCGGAGAAGACCATCAGCTGCTCGTGGGAGGCACGATGCGCCGCGAGGCGTACGACGACAATACGCCGGCCACCTCGAAGGGCGCCGATCGTCGGTTGATCCCCGGGATCTTCGCTCAGGGGGAGTTTGCGGTCGGCCAAGACGTGACGCTTCTCAGTGGGCTCCGACTGGATCATCACGGGGAGCACGGCTGGATTCCCGCCCCGCGCCTGAGTGCGAAGTACAGCCCGTCGGATCGGACCACGCTGCGACTCAATGGCGGAACGGGCTTTCGGGTCGTGAACGTCTTTACGGAAGATCACGCCGCCCTCACTGGATCCCGAGAGGTCGTCTTTCGAGAAAATCTCGACCCCGAACGGTCGTACAGCCTCACGGCAAGTTTGCAGCACATCCTGCCCCTCCGTGCCAATCCGCTCACGGTCGAATTCGATGGGTTCTATACCCACTTTACCAACAAAATCATTCCGGACTACGATCAGGATCCCAGCCTGATCGTCTACGAGAACCTCGATGGGCACTCGTTGACCCAGGGGCTAAGCGTGAGCCTCCGTCAAACCTTCACTGCACTGCCGCTCACGTATGATGCGGGCATCACGCTCATGGACGTGGTCCGCGTCGAGGGAAGCGATCGGCGGCGGGTGACCTATGCGCCGGACGTCACGGGCAATTTGAGTACGTCGTATGAGCTTCGGGACCTTGGAGCAACCGTTGATTACGCACTCTCAATGGTTGGGTCAAAACGGATGCCCGAGACCTACGTGTCGCTCGGTCGCTCGCCGGAATCTCCCGCCTATTCGACGCACGACGTGCGACTCACAAAGTCGTTTGGGGACGTCAACGGACCGTCCGGATTCGGTGTGGAGGCGTACGTCGCCGTCGAGAACCTTTTCGACTACACGCAGGGGAGCCCCCTCGTCGCGGCCGATCGACCCTTTAGTGAAGACTTCGACACGGTGTACACGTGGGGCCCGGTCGTGGGACGAACGGTGGCGCTGGGCGTGCGGGTGAACCTGCGATAGAAGGCGTCGTCATACGTAAAAGATTGCCATTCACCATGCGTCGCTCGGCGACGGCCCGACAAATACATCGATGGGCAGGACTTGTCGGTATCATCGGGCTCTTTCTGGGAAGTAGCGTCTCCTCGGGGTGGGGGCAGGAGCTGGAGTGGCAGGCCTTTGGGGAGGCGCTCTCCGAGGCAGACACCAGCGGGCACCCCGTGCTGGTCCACGTCTATGCCCCATGGTGTGGATGGTGCCGCAAAATGGAGACGGACGTGTATCCGAGCGATGGCGTTCGGGACTGTCTCGATCAGTTTGTCCGTACCCGTTTGAACCGCGACGACAATGAGACCACCCATGTGTACCGAGGCCGACGCCTGACGAGCTATCGGCTGGCCACGATGCTCCGAGCCGATGCCGTGCCTACGGTCGTACTGTTGGCGTCGGACGGAAGGTATCTTCTCCATCTGCCGGGGTTCGTCGAGCCGAGGCTCCTGCAGACGGTACTGGCGTACGTGGCCACGGAGGCCTACCGAGACACGTCATTCGAGACGTTTCGTGCCGAGGGAGCGGGGGCCTGCGAGGAGCTATAACCTACGGAGCCCTAGGCACTGGGAATTGACAAACTCGGAGGTGCTGAATACCGTACATGTAGCTACGACTGTTTGGTATACAGCCCTTCTCTCGCATCGCTGTTCTCTTCTATGGCCTCCTTTGACCTGGAAAATTTCACACACCGCCTCCTTGCCGAATCCCTCTTTTACGATATGGAATATGGACTCGTCGGCAGTGTCAGTCTGATTGACACCGACGAGGACAAGGAGCGATACATTGCCTCCTTCATGCCCGATGATGGGAGCTTTATGATCGAGGAAGCGACGGCGTGGGAAGGTCAGCCGGCCCTCGAGGACGAGGAGGACGTGGCCTATGCGCTAGCGGTCGAGAGCACCGTGCACGGCACGTACGAGATTCCGGAGGTTGCCGCCGAGGCCCTCCTCACCCTGGCCCGCGAGGACGACCTGCTGCCCAGTGTCACAGTCCTCTTTGAGGATGAGGAGCTGTGACTGAGTCTGGGGGAGAAGGAGTATGGGGGGTTGGGAGAACGAAGGGTTTTTTATCCAGTCGCAACTTTAATCGATCTGCCAGGGGAGAGGACCCCATTGTGAGGCCTTCCTCAAGTTTTGTTCTCAATTTCTTCGGGAAATCCTTTGGCAAGTGAAGGAAAGTCACTCGGTGGGCTTTACAGGGATCGGTCTATCTTGGCTCTCAGAGAGGGATTCCGACCGCTGTCCGCAGGACGTTTGCATGCCTACACCCCCAAACACCCGCACCCAAATACCCCCAAACCCCTCACCCAGTCACGGCAGCCCACACCAGCAGCGCCCAGCCCGCGAGGAAGGCCGCGCCCCCGAAGGGGGTCACCGCCCCGAGCCAGGAGGTGTCGGTGAGGACGAGCAGGTAAAGCGTGCCCGAGAAGACGAGGATGCCGGCGACAAAGCAGTAGCCGGCCCACGTCAGAGCGGGCCCCCATCCTTGGGAGGCCGCCCATCCCACGAAGAGGAGGGCCAGTGCATGATACATCTGGTATTGAACCGCCGTGTGAAACGTCTCCAGGCGGTCGGGGGACACCCGTCCTTCGAGGCCGTGTGCGCCGAACGCGCCGGCCGCCACGGCAAGGCCGGCCAAGAGGGCCCCGAGGGCAAAAAAGAGTCGGCTCATGGGAAAAGAGGAAGCGGATGAACGGGAGCGTCCCGGCCCCGGAGGGCCGGATTGAGAGCTACGTGGAATTCGGAGACTGCTGGAGGATCTCCTGCAGCAGATCGAGGTCAGACGCATCTCCATCCTCCGGCACCGTTTCCGTATTGGCTTCCCCCCAGAGGCGTTCGATGTTGTAGTGCTCGCGCCGGGCCGGCGTAAAGATGTGCACCACGAGGTCCACATAGTCGAGGAGCACCCATCGCAGGTGGTTCAAGCCCTCCCGTTTCCAGGGTTGCTCGTCACATTCCTCCTCGAGAAGGTCCATAATGCCATTGGCGATGGCTTTGACCTGGAGGTCGGATTCACCCGTGCCGATCACGAAGAAATCGGCCATGTTGCTCACGTCCCGGAGGTCAATCACCGTGATGTCCGAGGCCTTCTTGTCGGCCATGGCGTCCACGGCGTACGACGCCAGCCTGGAGCTGGCATCTTGGGACGTGCTACGGGAAGGCTGTGCGGGGGAAGAGGTCTGGTTGGGGGAAGCCATACAGTCAGGACATTGGTTTGGGGTGTGATGAATGTGTTGGAGAGTGCTCCGCTTCAGCCCGACTACTGCGTGGGCTGGAACGGGCGCAGTTGTTTGTAGTCGTGTCCGATGATGATGGAGGCATCGAGGTAGTACTGTCGGCGAATTTCCTGCCGAACCCGGTCTGCCGGGAGCCCCAGCGCTTCCGCGACGGTGCGGGCCGCTTCGGGATCGCCCACCCGGTCGATGACGACCGACTGCTCCTGGTCGAAGGAGGAGTGATTGCCAACCTCGACGACGTCGAATCCTCGGTCGCGGAGGTACTCCGTCGCACGGGCGGCCAGGCGGTCCACCCCGGCTCCATTCCGCACTTCGACCTGGATGATAGAGCCGACGAGCTCACTGGAGTCGTCCGACCGCTGGGGGGTGGGGCCCGTCAGCACGGTACGCGAGACGAGTGCATAGAGAAGCACCATCACGCTCAGCCCGACCACGACCAAAGCCGTGTTCAGGAGGCCGTTGTAAAAGCGTGTTTGCCACGAAGACATAGGCACTGAGGGCCGGTCTGCAAACACAAAAGCGCGACACGCTGTCGGGCGTGCCGCGCTTCGCTGCCGCGAGTCAAAATCCCGGGTGCGGAGCGCGACTAATTCTTCCAGAAGAGGTCGCCCGTGGGGGTGGAGAACGTACTGCTGCGGGGGCGATAAGTCCCATAGGGGCTGGCGTAGCGCCCGTAGGGGCTTTGCTGTACTTGCAGGCGAACTTCCATCTGTTCAGAAGGCTTGTAGGCAACCTCTGCGTTGCGCAAATACACCCGTGCATTCTGCTCGCCGAAGGTGTTGTTCGTGAGCGGATGTGCGACGCTCACGTCCATGCGGGCGGCCCACTGAGAGTTGAACTGCCACATCATGGAGTTGGTGTACATGCCCATGGAGGCCGTGTTGCCGCCGAACGAGGAGTACGACATCTGGTAGCTGTGCCCCATGCGGAAATGATCGGCGTCAAAGAGAGCGCTGAGCGCATTCGTGGCGGTCTCACCGGCGTCGTACAACTGGGTCGAGACCGAACCATTCTGAGCCGTTTCTCGAAGCTGAGCTTCGGCCGGGGCCGTCATGCTCAGCATAAAGACGAGACACAGGAGCGGTAAAAATGTACGCATGGGAACTCGTTCGTCATTGAGAAGAAAACCGGGGTGCCATCGCGGTCGAATAGCACACGTCACCTGTCCATACCTCGAAGTCGCCAGTTTGTTCGCACTTCATCCACGTTCGGGATCCATGCTGCACAGGGCCCGTGCGAGAGGGGCAGCCGGCAGCGTTCACCCGCTCTTTCCGAGGGGATTTACGTTGGCTGTGACCTGCGTGCTGCGTATTATGTAACTCAAGGTGCGACCTCTTTGCTGTTTTCTGAAAAGACAGCGGATGACGGACGGCAGACCGCCACAAGGAGCGCTCGAGGCGGTCGGGGCCTGTCCCAACCTCCTTCGTGGTCCGCGGTCGGGACATGCTCTGAGTCAAAGCCGGAGT
>CAYXAD010000046.1:12530-18235 GCA_964462965.1 uncultured Salinivenus sp. | reverse complement strand
TGGCGACACGGAGCGTTTTGAGCCGTCGCTCGGGGAATAAAATACTTAGCGAGAGAACCACTTAGGCTCCTTCCAGGTGCACCAGCCCTTTCTCGCCGATGTCCCGGCGGTAGGTTTTCCCGTCGAAATCAATGCCGTCGACGCCCTCGTAGGCCCGATCCAGAGCCGTGACGAGGTCTTTCCCCAGCGCGGTTACGCCCAGCACGCGTCCTCCGTCCGTAACCAAGGCACCGTCGTCGCGTCGACGCGTACCGGCGTGGAGGACCGACACGTCCGACATCGCGTCTACCACCTCGACTCCGGTGATCTCGAAGCCCGTGTCGTAGTCGATCGGATAGCCGTCTGACGCCAGCACTACACAGGCGGCGGCCCCGGCGCGCGCTCGGAGGGACACCTCCCGCAGCGTGCCGGACACCAGATGGTCAAAGACGTCCACCAGGTCCGTCTCGACGAGCGGAAGGATGACCTGTGCCTCCGGGTCTCCGAGCCGGCAGTTGTACTCGACCACCTTGGGCCCCTCCGGCGTGATCATCAAACCGCAGTAGAGAACGCCTCGATAGGGATGGCCTTCCTCCTGCATTCCATTGAGCGTCGGCTCGATGATCTCGCGGCAAATGCGAGAGAGGAGCGTGCCGTCGACAATCGGCGCCGGGGCGAAGGCCCCCATGCCCCCCGTATTCGGTCCCGTGCCGCCTTCCCCGATGGGCTTATGGTCCTGAGAGGGGGTGAGCAGGACGTAGTGCGCCCCATCCGCAAAAGCCAGCACACTGACCTCCTCCCCCTCCATCTTTTCCTCGATCACCACGCGATCGCCGGCCGCCCCAAAATCGCGGTCCCGCACGATTTGATCCAGCGCCTCGTGGGCCTCGTCCAGAGTGGTGCAGACGAATGAGCCCTTGCCTCCGGCCAACCCATCGGCCTTCACGACGATCGGCGCGCCCACCTCGTCGAGGTAGGCAGAGGCCTCCTCGTACTCCTCCGCCTCGAACACGCGGAACGACGCCGTCGGGATGTCGTGACGAGCCATGAACTCATCGGCGAAGGCCTTGCTTCCTTCCAGCCGCGCCGAGGAAGCACGGGGACCGACAATTGCCAGGCCCTCTTCCTGGAACCGGTCCACGATGCCCTTCACCAACGGCTTCTCGGGCCCCACAATCGTCAAGTCAATCGCTTCTTCCCGAGCAAAATCGACGAGGCGTTCGATGTCATCCGACGCAATGTCGACGTTGGTGGCCTGCTGCGCAGTCCCGGGATTTCCCGGTGCTGCATACAGGTCAGAGACACGCGAACTTTTCGACAGGGCCTTAACGAGGGCGTGCTCGCGCCCTCCACTTCCGATCACGAGGATTCGCATAGGGTTTTCGAAGATTGTTTGTCGTTGAAAAGTTATACTGGACGAGCGTTGTGGGCAGGGAGGTGCCGCTCGGGCCTTGGTAGCAACATAGGTGACGAAGACCACTCATGCACACGCTCGCTGTGCCTGTGCGATCCACATTTCCCCTCTCGATCACTGAACGAGGCCTCGTAGTGACTCTCAGAACTGTGGCCCTGGTCGCCCTGCTGAGCCTGTTCGTCGTTCCGGCCTGGGGACAAACGGGCTTTCCCGGGGCGCCGAATGACCGCGGCGGGAACGTCCGACTGTACCCGCTCGAGCTGTGGAGCCCCCGCGTGGGGATTGGGCTCGGAGCCGGTTTCGTCACGCACAACCTCTGGCGTCGCGGCTCGCAAACCCTGCTGACGCTAGCCCCGGCCCGACACGAGCAGGTCGCCACCTTCTCGGTGGCAAGCGGCAATCCCCGACGGGCGCGACAGTACGTCCTGTTCGATGCCCGGGGGCTCCATACGGATCGACAGTGGTTCTACGGCCTGGGCCCGTCGAGCCCCGAAACCGCCCGAACCACGATTGGACGCTCTGCCCTTCGGTTCCGCCTTCGGGTGGGCCAGAGCTTCCTGGAGCACCGTCTCCTTCTCCAGCCCCACGTGGAGCTGTCTCTCCACCGGGTGGACCACGTCCCGCCCCTATCCCCCACGACGTCGCTCGACGCCCGATCGCAGAGCCACCTGGACCAACTCACCGGTGAGACCGAACGTCCGGGGCCCCGACAGTCGGGCCTCCGCCTGGGCTTCGACGTCCGGTACGACACGCGAAACCGAACCTTTTGGGCCACCCGGGGAGCGCTCCTCCAAAGCTCCTGGACCCGCTACCACGACGTGGGGTCTTCGTTCGTGCACTTTGACCAGTTCGACGCGGCGGCCTACGGGTATGTGCCGCTCGTCGACGCCCACCGCCTCGTCGGTCGCCTCTCCGCCACCGTCACCCACTCGCGGGGCGACGCCCCCGTCCCCTTTTACATGCTTCCGACGCTCGGCGGACCACTCGTGCCGGGATGGAATCGGAGTCGGTTTGTCGCCTCGGATCGGCTGATTGCCAGCACCCTCTACCGGTTTCCCCTGGTGGACTTTCGAGAGCTCTTTCGAATGGAAGGCCACGTAGGCCTCCACGCCGCAAACGTTTACGGCAACCTGTTCTCCGACGCCGCCGTCGATCTGTCGTTTGACCAGTCCCTCGCTCCGGATGCTACGTCCATTCCGCTGCGCCCGGCAGCCTCCGTGGGACTTCGCGTGGGAACGCCCTTCCGCCACCTTTCCTTTTTCGACTTCGCCGTCGGCCTGAGCCCCGAAGGGGTGAGTGCCGTTCGATTCACCTTTCAGCGCTCCCTCCAGGCCGTTCGACGCCCCCATCACTCGACGAGTGCTCTGCATTGAAGGACTGCTTTACCACGCTGAAGGAATCCTTTAGGGGTCCAATTCCAACTGAAACAAGATGCTTCGAGGCTCGATTGGGCGCCCTCATCACTCGTAACTCATCCACTCGTGACTCCCTACTCGTCCCCTCATCACTCGTGACTCGTTAACTCATGACGGAAGGCGGGTCGTGAGGAATCAGTCCTGATCGGCCCTCCTTGAAAAACGGACCTCTCGTGGGACCTTCAAAAAATCTCCTCGCGTTTGCAACGGAGTCCTCGCTCCTCGTTACTACGATAGAAGCAGATCACGACAAGCTCTCCCGTAGAGGTTCTGACTGATCGGGGGTGGAGAAAGACGATTCTTGCATTCTCCGTCCCGTTTGTGTTCTCTCCCAGTAGGCTGCTCACCTGGCGTATTCCTGTGTCCCGACGGACTGCCCTTTTCCTCAAACTTGGCCTCACTGCCGGGGTCCTCGTGGCACTCGGCCTTTCGGTCTCCCCAGTCGAGGTGCTCGGGGCCGTTCGGGAGGCTCGCTGGGCCTGGGTTCTGCTCGCTGCTCTCCTACTTCCCCTGAACCTGTTTCTCGACGGCTGGGTGTGGGGGCGACTCCTCGAGCCGGTAACGGGCCCGCTCTCCGTCCGTCGCCTCGCGGGGGCCGTGCTCTGCGGCATGACCCTCGGCGCATGGACCCCGGCACAGCTCGGCGAGTATGCCGGCCGCACCTTCTCCCTCGGACAGGGCGATCGATGGACCGTCTCTCTCACGGTCCTCGTGCAACGGATGGTCGACATGGCGGTCGCCGTCGACGCCGGGCTCGCAGCCTTGCTCTGGGCATTGGTCACCGGTCGGCTTCCCACGTCGACGCCGTGGATCGCGGCCGCCTCGATCGGGATCCTGGTGGGAGGCGCTTTGACGGTTCTGGTCGCCGCCCCTTCCGGGGCCGATCGGCTCACCCGGTGGGTCCTCCCGAGGTGGCCCGCCGTCACCCGTCGGACAAACGTCCTTCGCACCCTGCCCACCAAACTGGTGCTCCTCGTGGCCGGCGGGTCGCTCCTCCGGTATCTCGTGTTCACGACCCAGTTCGTGTGTCTCGCGCTCGCCTTTCGTGCCACCGCCTCCCCCCCTGTCCTGTTCGCGATCACGGCCCTCATCTTTTACGTGAAGTACCTCATCCCCTCCCTGACGGTGCTCGACCTCGGCATCCGAGAGGGGGCAGCCGTCGGCTTCTTTCACCTGTTCGGCCTGGCGACGGCGCCGGCGCTCAATGCCGCCCTCCTCCTCTTCGTCCTGAATCGCCTCGTCCCGGCCCTCCTGGGCCTGCCCTTCCTCTTGCACCTCCGCCTCCCGCATTTGGGCTCGAAATCCCCCGAGACGAAAGAGGCCGCGTCAATCCTCACCGGTTGACGTCCGTATGGGAGGAGGATTTTCGTGTGCGTTCCTACTGTTGATTTACCCATTCGCTCGTGCCTACCCTCATTCTCGCCGTCCTCATCGTCACGGTTGCCCTGTACGTAGGGCAGGTCGGCCTGGCCGCTCTCGGGTTTGTCCGGGTGCGGCGAGACACAGCCCCCCCGGTCCCCACCTCCTGGCCGACCGTCTCCGTCGTCGTGCCGGCCCGCAACGAGGAAGAGGCCATCTCGGACTGTCTCGAAAGCCTCCGCGCGTGTAACTACCCCGACGATCGGCTGGAAATTATCGTCGTCGACGATTTTTCGACGGACGGAACGTCGGAATGCGTAAAAGCGCACCAGCCCGCGTGGGCGTCTGCCGACGGCGAAGACACGGTGCGTCTCGTCCAGCGCTCGACCGCTACCGCCGACAACGGCGCCCACAAGTCTGCGGCCCTGGAGGAAGGCATCGAAGCGGCACGGGGGGACGTCATTCTGACGACGGACGCCGACTGCACCGTTCCCCCCAACTGGATTCGCTCCATGGTTCGCCACTGCACGCCCGAAACGCCCTTCGTCGCGGGGCCGGTGGCGTACGAGCACAACGACCTGTTCCTGCCTCGCCTGCAGGCGCTGGAGCTCATGGGCCTCGTGGCGTACGGCGCCGGGACCCTCGGAATCGGGGTCCCCACCTTCTGCAACAGTGCAAACGTGGCGTATCGCCGGGAAGTGGTGGACGCCCACAACGAGGTGCCCAACGGGGCTGCCCAGGACGAGATGCTCCTCCAACACGTCGCCTATGCCACGGAGCGCGACGTGGCCTTCAATTCGGACCCGGAGGCCCTGGTTCGCACGGATCCCGCACCGACGTTCTGGGAATACCTTCGCCAGCAGGCGCGGTGGGCGCACATGGGACTCCGATACCCGTTTGAAGGCCCCCGCGCCCTGGTGGTGGGCCTCTGGCTCGCCCACACCGTCCTCCTCTTGTGCTGCACGGTGGCCGTGTTCGTTCCGGCCTGGCGACAACCCACGTTGCTCGCCCTCATTGGCAAAATGGGCGCCGATGCCCTCCTGGCGGCTCCTGCGGCCCGGCACTTCGGATACCGCGACCTCCTGCGATCTGCCGTGCCCACGGAGCTGCTTCTCGTTCTCACGGTTCCGCTCGCGGGACTTCTCGGCAGCTACGGGCCCCTGGAATGGAAAGGTCGGTCCCTGAATGGGTAATCCTATTGGTGCCACGCAGGCCGAGTAGACCCTCGTCCCCGAGTGGGATAGATCCATGAGCCTGAGAACGTTCAAAGTGCCTAGAGCAACCCTCTCGGAACTGTGGAACATCCTTTTAGCCTTCACGGCATCCCCTCTCCCTGTTACGTTTTACGAATCACGTATCACGTTTCACGGCTCGGTCCCCTGAAGGCTAAATTGATCAATTTTAAGGAATCTATTTTACCCAAGTTGCGAGGGACAATCGTTCTGCTCCCCTGACGGCCGACTGCGGTTTGCCATCCGCCGTCTCGGCAAAAAGAGCCCGTAGGTCGCAAACGTACGTTCTCCAACAGGTCACTGGCT